>JAAYCJ010000350.1 GCA_012729815.1 Phycisphaerae bacterium
ACGGGCACCAGTTCGCTCACGTCGACGTTGTGGACGGGGAAGACCTTGAGTTCGCGGCCGCTGACGTCCGGCTGATCGAGTTCGCCGATGATGCCGGACATGATGCTTAACTGCCCGACGGTGGCGACCACGATGAGTTTGCCGGTGGTCGGCTCGGCGGTGATGTGGCCGAAGCTCGGCAGCAGCGGCTTGAGGATCTCAATGAGCTTCTCGGCGTCGTAGTGGCGGACGTCGAAGATCTTGCGGACGATCTGGTTGCGAGGCCGAATCTCGTCGAGGTCAACCTCGGGGCCGAGGGTCTTGAGCTGGGCCTTGGCCACCTCGGCGATCGGGATCAGGTGGACGGTCCGCTCGCGTTCCTCGACGGCTACGCCGTATTCGTGCAGGGCGGTGTTGAGGATCTCAAGGGCCTCGATCTTCGGCAGGGGCGTGGGGTTGACCAGCGTGATTTTGATGTCCTTGACAGCGGGAGCGATCAACACGGGCTTGCCCATCTGGTCGGCCAGAAACTTGGCGATCTGGTCCATCGGCGCGTTGTTAAACGAGATCGGGATCGGTTTCTCAGCGGCCGGTTCGCTGGCCGAGGTCGGCTGCGTCTGAGGAGCTGAAGCCGCCTGTGTCTGGGTGGCCGGCGCGTCGGCGAGAACCGACGCCGGACAGAGGCAGACAGCCAGCAGGAGCATAGAGACGCCGATCGGTCGCCAGGGGGTAACGGTCTTGTGCATCGTGGTCACTTCCTTTGTTCGGTCTGTGCCGGTTGGGTTTCCGCAGCGGGTGCGGAGGTCGGTTGGTTCGTCGGCTGCGTGGCCGGTTGGGTCGCCGGCGATGTCGCCGTCGGCGGCGGTGCGGGCGGAGCGCCGGGCCCGTCCTGGCCGGGCGACGGCGGGAACAGCCGCAACGTCTCGGGCTTGCCCTCGTATTCGATCACCACCTCGTATCCGTCGATGGACTTGACGGTCACGCCGTTGGCCGACTGCCCGGCCTCGATTGCCACCACCGCGCCGCCGCGCGCGTTGAACAGGGCGACGTTGCCCAGCACGCCGCAGAGGCTCATGCCGTGGCCTTTCTCGGGCGGCGCGGCAAAGATATTGCGGGCTTTGATCGCGGCGGCGATTTCAATCGGTTTGGGCGGCGCGGCCGGCGCGGGCGTGGGCTCCGCCGCTTGCGTGGCCGGCTGTGTCGCGGACGGCTGGGTGGTCGCCGCCTCGGACACGGCTGGGATGAACGCCCGCCACTGGGCGTGGCGGACGATCTGAAAGACCACGTCGACGGCCATCAGGCCCGCGACGACGGCCACGGCGACGGCGAGGTACCGGCGGTGTCGATCGGTGAGTTTCAGCCGGGCCATCGTTTCGGTCCCTTCTCCGCCGCTTTGACCAACACGGACACGGTCATACGCACGGTCAGATTGCCTCCCTTCTTGGGATCGCCGGACAGGTCCAGGCTCTCGATGCTCAACACGCCGGGAATGCGGTGCAGTTCGGCGATGAACTTAAAGACGTTCTCCCACCCGGCTTCGCCGTCGATCTGGAGCATGGCCAGTGCCAGCGTCGGGTCTTCGTTCCACGACCGCGTGGCCGACCAGGTCGAGTGCTTAAGCTGCAGGCCGCCCCTCTGGACCGCCGCGACCAAGCCGTCGCCGACCACGGTCATCCGCCGGCCGTACTCGTCGGGCGGAGCGAACTCGCCCGCTTTCTCCCGCCACTGGTCCAGCTTGGTCGAAAGGTAGACGCTTTTTTGGCGGTCGAGCAGGAGCTTGGCAACCTTGGCCGCGTTGGCGGCGTGTGTCGCGCGGAGCTCGTCGTACGACGTCAGCGCCGGTTCGATGATCAGCAGATATCCGGCGATTGCGGCCAGCCCGATCGCGCCGAGGGTTAAAGCCCGTTTATCGCGTTGGGTGAGGTTCATCGCGTCGCTCCCGGCCAGTTGGATGGAAACTCCCGCACGCTCGTCACGTGGGCGGTGATGGTGAACGCGCCGCCTTGCCCCGGTTCGCTGCGTTCCGGGTGGACTTGGTCGAAGCGGTCGCCATCAAGCATTGCCTGGGCGAAGGCGAAAACGGCTTTGGCGTCCGGGCAGACCCCGCGAATGACCAGTCGCCGATCGCGGCTGAGCTGGATCGAGGAGAGGATCATGCCCGGCGGCACGTGCGGGCACAGGTCGGCCAGGATCCCTTCGGGATCGATGCGGTACTTCTCGAGCCGCCGCATCGCTTGAACCGACGGGTCAAATTCGGAGAGGATATTGGGATCGTTTTCGGCGTTCTGGATGAAGCGATCCATGCGGCTGTTCTCAGCGGCCAGCGCGCCCACGTGGATCAGCGCCGCGACCGCGATCAGCGCCGCGGCGACCGCGCCGCCGATTCGCAGCGAGAGGAATCGCCGAAAGCCGACCGGCTGAGCGCGGGCGGACCGGCGCGGCCGAACGGCCAAGCGGATCATCGTCTCGTACTCGAAGCGTCCGGCAAAGGCCAGGCCGATCGGCAGGGCCCATTCGGCGAAGACCTCCGCGGCAACCGGCTGGTCCGATTCGTCCACGAGATTGGCGGCGGGCAACGCGGGCTGAAAGGCAACGCCCAGCCGTCGGCCAAGGTCGTCGGCGAGGGCGGACGTGCCCGCCTGTCCGCACCAGAGGATGCGGGTGATCCCGGCGATCGGCGTTTCAGCCTCAACGGCCTGCTGGAGACTACGAGCGAGGCAGTCGCCGGAAAGGTCGCTCACGGCCATTCGTCGGACCGAGGTCACGTGGCCGCCGGCGAGAACGGCGAAAGTCCACTCGCTTCCGTCGGCGACGAGCAGGATCTCGTGACCATCGCCGATCGGTTCCGATATCGCGTGGCGGCGAAGGCCGCCGAAGGCCTCAGCCGTCGTGGTCAGCAGATCCGGAGCGAAGCCCGCACCGGCAAGCTGGCTCACGGCTGACGAGACGACCTGGTTTCGGGCCGCCTCGACCAGCACCTCCACGCCGCCGTCGCCGCCCTTTCGAGTCGTGCGGCGATAGCCCCACTGCACGCCATCGAGCCCGACGGGAAGGTCGGCCTCCAGGCGATGGGCAATCACGGCGCGGAGCCGCTGGTCGTCCATTTCGGGCACGGCGAAGCGGCGACTGATGACGCCCGATCGTCCGACGGCGGCGAGGCGCAAGAGGCTATCCGGCTCATGCGTACTCGGCGATGCCAGAACGGCGCGCTCGGCGGTAAAGACGCCGCCGGCGGTGCGCACGAGGCGGGCACGCCGGCCGTCAAAACGGAGTTCGACCTGGCGGTACTGCCGACCGGTGAGCGTTGTGGCGGATATGGTACTGCTGGTCATGATGCTACGGGCTCTCCTGCCAGTATAGGATTCGCGGCGACCGGCCTCCGCGGTCGACGACGCACTCGATGGCGCCGCGGGCCAGACCCGAAGCCGACCGTCCGACGCTGACGATGCGAAAGACATTGGACCGGATCGTCACGCTGTTTTCGAGCTTGCCGAACGCGCTGCGGTCGATGCCGTCTACGTCGAGCAATTCGCCGACCGATTCGAAGTAACCGATCGCATCGCGCCGGCGGATGACGGCGTCGGCGGTTTCCTCGCTGAGGCTGGGCAGCGTGCGAATCACCACGGCCGGCGCGGTGTTGATGTTGATCCGTCCGGACAGTATTTCGTCGTCGACGAGCGTGATCTGGTCGACGATGGCTTTGAACATCGTCTCGGTAACCGCTGAGTCCTTCTCGGACGGCGAGCGGTCGTGGAAATCCTCATCGGCGCCCGCGGTCTCCGGATGGCGTTTAACCTCGAGAAGATCGACCAGGTGCTCGAACTGCTTCTGCTCGCGGGCCTTGATGATCGACTTGGCCGCCCAGGCCTCGAGGTCCAGCCGCTGGGCCAGCGAGGACTCATCGGCTGTCTTGATGTTAAGCCGCCGGTCGCCGTCGGCGTTGACGTTGCGCTCGTAGCTGTAGACGGTCAGGTACGTCGCCCAACCCTGCGTCAGCCGCCCGTCGCCGTTGTCGGGCGGATCGGAAGCCAGCCCGTCGTCCTCGGCGGCGTCGAGCAGGCCGTTGAGATTGACGTCCTCGCCGTAGAACAGATCCTCGGTCACGTCGCGGACCAACAGCAGTTCGCGAACGGTGCGGAACGGACCGTTGCGGATGTTGTAGGGGTGGGCGAGGGCCAGGTAGTGGCTGCGCTCGATGCCGTCGGCTTCGGGTTCTTCATTGTCGTCGCGCCAGTCGATGATCGCGGAGGCGATCGGCGAGGTCATGTCCGGAAGCTTCATGAGCTGCTCATGGCTCGCCGCGTTCAGGTTGAGCTTGGCGCTTTCGTCGGTCGCGCCGTAGATCGTGAGCATCGCGTCCTGGTCGCCGTGGACGACACTGAACGTCCCGCCCGCCAGTTCGCGGTCCTCGAACGCGGTCGGATTGTCGGCCCAGGAATCGTCGAGGCAGTCCACGTCGGCCAGATCGTCGGTGAGTTCCGCGATCGCCCGCTCGACGCCCGCCCGGGCCAGCCATCGCGCAGCGCAGCGGTCGTTGCGGATCATCGCGACGGCGGTGTTCTGCCGGACCGCGAAGGCCAGGCCGCCCGCGACGAGGGCCAGGACGGCGATCGCCCACAGGACCAGGACGAGCACCATCGCCCGGTCGGGTCGCGTTCTCGGATGATGCGCTCGCCGGTTCACGGATTGCCTCGCGGATTCGGCTGACGGGTCGCGCCGATCGCGACCACGGTGGACAGCGTCAGCACGTCGGGTTTGCGGTCCAGACGCGAGTCATCGGCGACGGCGGCGACGGTCACGCGGACGGCCCGCGGCGGAGCGGGCTGCTCGACCCACTCCCGCTGCCACTGGTCGCCGTCGTAGTACTCGAAACTCAGGTCGATGATGCCCTCAGCCACCACGGTGGCCAACCCGCCGTCCTCCGGCTCGTCGTCCAGTGCGTGGTCGCGGCGGCACAGCAGCGCCGGATACTCCCGTCCCGGAAGCGTCGCCAACGAGAAACTCGTCTCCTGCTGGTCCGACTCCGGGCCCTCGGGCCGACAGCGGCGCTGGTCGATCACCAGCAGGTCGATCCGATCACCCGGCTCGCCGCGATCGCCGGGCCGACCGACCAGCACGGGATCGTCGCCCTGGACGTCGCGCCGAATGTTGCGAAGTGCACTCGTGACGCACTCGATGGCCTGGCGGGCCTGACAGAGCCTCTGGCCGCGCCGATCCACCGATTCGCGGGCGCTGGTGAGCGAACGGACGGCGCTGACGGCTGAGACCACCAGCAGACCCGATATCGTGATCGCCAGCAGCAGCTCGACGAGCGTGAACGCCGTCCGCGTCGACTTTTGGATTCTGGTTGTCTGGATCATCCGCCGCATTCGTCTACCGTTCCTGCGCGACCGGCTGGCGGTCGCTGGGAAGCTCGTCGACACCAAGCTGAACGGCCTCGTAGTCGTTCAGCAGTGTGGCCAGTTTCACCGTGCCGCTGTCGGTGGCGGTCTGCCACGTGACCGCGACCTGCACGTCGAACAGCTCTCCCGCGGTCAGCGACTCGATGGCCACTTCCCACTCGAAGTCCACGTTGCCGCGGGCCTCGACGCCCTTGGCGGGCTGGCCGAGCGTCCAGATGTGCGGGCCAATCATCGCCACCTGGTTCATCAGTTCCTCAGCCAGATAGACCGCCGCCGTCCGGTGCTCGCACCGCTGCTGATTCCGCAGGCCCAGCGTGGCTGACGACATCAGCCCAACCACGCCCACGCCCAGAAGTACCGTGGCGGCCAGGGCCTCGATCAGCGTCAGGCCGCGGACACGCCGTCGGCGAGCGTGTTGTTCACCTTGTGCCCGGTTTATCAACATCACAGTGTTGTCCGTCGAACGACCCGTTGTCCTGGTCGTCAATCTCCAAGATCGAACTGGTCAGCCACCGCCTCAGCGTCGCCGGCCGGTTCGAAGGCCACGCGGCCGCTGTGAGTATGGATCACCAGCAGATAATCGCAGCCGTCGCAGCGAACGCGGATCGACGCGCCGCTGCTCGTGCCGTCGGGATAGAACCGCAGTTGCCGCACGCCGGAACTCCAGAATGTCCCGTCGCCGCCGCGGCAGCCCAGCAGTTCCATGCTCTCGGCGAGGCGTCCGGGCTTGAGGTACGAGGTCCGCAGCAACTCGCCCTGACCGTCCTTCTCGGCCGGTTCGACCACCGCGTAGGCCTTGCGGTCCAGATCGATCTCGACCGCAAGCTCGCGGCCCTCGGCCGCCGCCAACTCGCGGACCGTGCGGACGGTGTGCTTGAACCGCGCCACGGCCTCGCGCATCTGTCCGCTTTCCATCGAGCGGCCCATTCGCGGCACGATCAGCCCGGCCGTCACCGTCAGCAGGACGACCACGACGATCAGTTCGATCAACGTGACCGCGCGGCGTGCGAGTCCTTTGGTTTCTGGACAATTATCTCGCTGCATGGCTTGCGACTCTCAGCGGCGTCGGCCTCACCAGTTGCCGATGTCCTTGTTTTCGTCTTCGCCGCCCTCCTGCCGGTCGGCGCCGAACGTCAGCAGATCGAAGTCCGAGTTGCGCTGACCGGGAAAGACGTAGATGTACTCGACGCCCCACGGGTCGATGATGTCCTTGTCCTTGACGTACGGGCCCTTCCACGCCTCGGCCACGTCGGGCGGCGCCTGGACCAGGGCCCGCATGCCTTCCGACGCTGTGGGAAAACGCCCGCAGTCGGTGTAGAACTCCAGGACCTTGGCCTCGAGCGTCCCGATGTTCTGTTGGGCCACAGCCTGCCGGGCCCCGCCGATCCGGCCGATGAACCGCGGCACGATCAGGGCGGCCAGGATACCGATGATGACCATCACGACAATAAACTCGATCAGGGTGAACGCCCGCTGCATCGTGCGACGGCGTCTGCGATTATTCCGTTCGATCATGGACTAACCTCCAACTCCGACAGTCTGGAATTCGACGATGGCCAGCACCAGGCCGGCCACGATAAAGCCGATGATGCCCGCCAACGCCAGGATCATCAGTACCGGCAGTATGGTCACCACGCGGTCGAGGGTCACTCGCGCCTCGGCCTCGTGAATGTCCGCCGCCTTAAGCAGCATCTCGTGAAGCCGTCCGGTGTTCTCGCCAATCCGCACCATCTGGATCAGCAGCGGGCGGAACAGGCCGCTCCGCTGCAGCGGCCGGGCGATCGACTCGCCGGACTGGATCGAGGCGGCCACACTCTCCATCGCCTGGCGCATCGCCGCGTTCTGGACCGTCTCCTTGGCCGCCGCCAGGGCCTCGGTGATCGTCACGCCGCCGCGGACGAGAATGCCCATGCTCCGGGCGAAACGCGATGACTCGGTCTGGGCGATCAGCCGTCCCCAGATCGGCACGCGAAGCTTGAACCGGTCCCACCTGGGCCGTCCCGGGCCCTGCAAAACCCAATGCCGAAACGCGAAAACGCCCGTCGCGACGGCCGCCAGCAGCAGATACCACCAGTCGCGTACGAAATCGCCCGCGCCCATCATGATCCGCGTCGGCAGCGGCAGCAGCATCGTGTCAGTACCCAGCGACTCGATGATCCGCGGCACGATCACGGCCACGATGATGACCACCGACGCCAATCCGACCAGCAGCAGGATCGACGGGTAGATCGAAGCCGTACGCACCCGGTCGCGCAGATCGTTTTGGCGCTCCAGCATCTCGGCGAGCTGACCGAGCATGGTATCGAGCATGCCGCCGGTCTCGCCCACGCGGACCATCCGGATGTACAGCGGCGAGAATATCCGCGGATGCTCGTTCATGGCGTCCGAGAGGCTGCGGCCGTGTTGAACGTCGCCGGCCAACCGGCCGAGCAGTTCGCGCGACGGCCGGTGGTGCAGTTCCTGCTGCATGACGTCCAACGCGTGCATCAACGTCAATCCGGCCTCGAGCGACGTGGCGAGCTGGCGGGTCAGGATGGCGAGCTGCTTGCTGCCGATCCGCAAACGGTTCGAGCCCGGCGTCTCCGACAGCGCCGCCCGCTGGGACTTGGCGTCAATCCGGGTCACGCAGGCGTCCTGCCGGGCCAGTTCGCGTAGCGCCGCCGTCCGGTCCGGCGCCTCCAGTTCGCCGGAGACCTCTCGTCCGCTTAAGTCCACCGCCTTGTAGACAAACGTCGCCATGCTCTGCTCGTCAGTGTATCCGGTTCATGCCATCGGCGCCTCGGGCGGCGGTCAGTCGGCATGCGGCGTCTGGCCGACCACGTCCTGCGTGACCCGCCAGACCTCTTCCAGCGTGGTGGCGCCGGCCAGGACCTTGCGGTAGCCGTCGTCGCGCAGCGTCACGAAATTCGGCCCGGCGGCCCGGCGAACCTGGCTGCCCGACGGCCGCGTCATGATCACCTCGCGAAGGGTGTCGTCGATCACGATCATCTCGAAAACGCCCACGCGCCCGCGATAGCCGGTGTTGTGGCATTCGCGGCATCCGCGGCCGCGCCGCAGCGTCGCGCCGACAAACTCGCCGGCCCCGTTGCCGACCTTCGAGAGGATCTGCTCCGACGGCTTGTACTCCTCGATGCAGCGCGGACAGATCACCCGCACCAGCCGCTGGGCGATCAGGGCTTCGACCGTGGTCGCCAGCAGGTACGGCTCGATGCCCATGTCGAGCAGCCGGGTGACCGCCCCGGGGGCGTCGTTGGTGTGCAGCGACGAGAAGACCAGGTGGCCGGTCAGGGCGCTGCGGATGGCAATGTCCGCGGTCTCGCCGTCGCGAATCTCGCCGACCATCATGATGTCGGGGTCCTGGCGGAGCATCGAGCGCAGGCCGTTGGCGAAGTTCAGGCCGCGCTTGGGGTTGACCTGCATCTGGTTGATCCCGTCGAGGTGGAATTCCACCGGGTCCTCGATGGTCAGGATTTTCTTGCCTGGGCTGTAGATGTGGTGGAGTGCGGCGTACAGCGTGGTGGTCTTGCCGCTGCCGGTCGGCCCGGTCACCAGCACCACGCCGTGCGGCCGGCGCAGGATACGATCAAGCGTATCGAGCATCTCCGGCCCCATGCCCAGTTCGGAGAGCTTGTGCAGCGTGTGGGACTGATCGAGGATGCGCATCACCACGCTCTCGCCGAACATCGTCGGTACGGTCGAAACGCGGATGTCCACGTTGGCGTCGCTGCCGACGAACTTGATGTGCCCATCCTGCGGCACGAACCGCTCGGCGATGTTCAGGTGGGACATGATCTTGATGCGGCTGATGATCGCCGCCTGCAGGTGCCGCGGCGGCGGCGACATTTCGTGCAGCACGCCGTCGATCCGATACCGGACGCGGAGCTGCTTTTCAAACGGCTCGATGTGGATGTCGCTGGCCCGGTCCTGCAGGGCTTCGAGGATGATCAGGTTGACCAGGTTGATCAGCGAGGGTTCGCGGGCCAGCTCGTGCAGGTGACCGACGGAGTCCCCCCCCTCAACTTCGTCGGCCACCATCTGCTCGGCCAACGAATTCGCCATGCGGGAGGCGGATGTGCCGTAGAACCGTCGGATCGCCTCGGCCAGGTCGTCCGGCCGGGCGTACGATCGCACGATTTCCAGGCCGGTCAGGGCCTCCAGGTCATCGACTGCGGCCAGGTCGAACGGATCAGCCATGGCCAGTTTCAGCCGACCGTCGGTGGCGCTCAGCGGCAACACGCGGTAACGCTGGGCCATCTCCGCCGTCACGTGCCGAAGGGCCTCGGGGCTCACCTCCAGGTCCGCCAGGTTCGCCACCGCCAAGCCGCACTGAACCGCCAGGGCGTGGACCACGTCGGCCTGTTGGACGATGCCCAGTTCGCAAAGGCGCTCGCCGAACCGCCGGCCGTTGCCAGCCGTCGGCCAAGCGACGCCGTCCAACCGTTCACGTGCCAGGTAACCTAGCGAGACCAGGATTTCGCCCAGCCGCTGGGACACAAATACCTCCTAGTTTTTAGACGCCGAAGACGGCCGGAATGTTGCACACTTCCTTCAAAAGTCATGAAAGAAGAATAAATGTTCATTTATAATTATACTTACTTCTATTTATATGGTGGCGAGACTGAATATCCATATTATTCACTTATACTGCAGCATGTGCTTTTATTCCATACCTTTACCGTAACCACCTTTGGGGTTATTCAACGAAACCCACGGACCGGACCGGCCCCCCCAGTCGAGGCGCTGGGTGCCAACCGTGGCTCCTGATTGGCGAGGTTTTCATGGGGCTGATCGAAGTATTCAGCGTGCCGCCTACGGGAGTTCTCCGTCGCTGAACCACACATCATCAACCGTAGGACAAAGCAGCAGGTCCTTGACCCGGAACCGCATGCTGAACATGTCTTGTGATCGTGCCGGATGGAGCACCACGGCCGCATCGGGCAGATCGCAGTAGGACGACGGGGTCGCGATGGCGATGCAGTCCTGGTCCATCGGCAACCGGCCGGAATCCGCGGCGGCTACGAGTCCGGAACGGCCGGTATTCGTCGCGACGATCACGTTCGTCACATGGAAGGCGGCGGCTCGCTCACGCGCCTGTTCCATGACGGCCGTTCGGATCATGGCTCTCTTTCCTTCACTTGCCGGTCGATCCATTGGTCCAGACCGGCGGCCTGGATGGCTCTGATGTTCCGCTCACATCGACTGCCTTCCTGAAACTGCTTCAGATACACGACGCAGGGGAAATCGCCGCACTCGGCGCAGGTGGCGAAGCCTTTGCCGTCCGCACACTGTCGTATCCGGCATTCCAGGGACGCCGCCAATGCGTTGTGAATACCGCCCCAGCAGCCCTCGCATCCCACTTCC
>JAAYCJ010000351.1 GCA_012729815.1 Phycisphaerae bacterium
AACGTGGCTGGCCAACTGCAGGCGACCTGCCACATTTCGCCGGGCTCGTTGAGGGCGTCGGTGAGGTTGATTTGTTCGGTGACCATGCCTTTTCTGAAGGGCGACCATTGGCCCGAGCCGCGGCTGTAGCCAACGAATTCGTCATCCGTCATGGCCACGGCATTGACGGCGGCGCTGACGATGTCATCGTGGAGCGTGCGGTAGAATCCTTCGCCGGTGGCGCGGTGCAGGTCGAGCAGGAATTGCGGCGAATTCGTGCAGATGCCGGGACCGATGTGTCGGTTCTGCACGTTGGCGATCACGCCGCCGCAAAAGTTGTATCCGTCCAGCGACGAACCGCGAGGAAACGGCGCGACGTAGGAGACGACCCATGAAGCGAAGATCGCGGCGGCGTCGCGAGCCATTTGCAGAAGGGCTTGGTCCTTTAGGACGAGATGGCCTTGCACGAACGCGTTGGTTATCGCGGCGGCGCTCTCGGAGTCGTCGGCCCGCTCGATGTCCAGCGGACCGCCGGTGCAATGGCCCGCCAGGACGAAGTTGCGGTGGTAGTAATCGCACGCCTCACGAAAGACGGTGCGATATCGCGGTTCAGCGGGAAAGGCCCGCATCCCCTCGGCCAGGGCCTGCAGTACAAACGCTCCGGCGCACGAGCCGCGTTCGATCAGGCGGGGCGGGTCGGCGTCTTTGTCCACGCGAAAGCCGAATTCGCCGCAGCGCTCCCAGATCGAGCAGAATGCCTCCAGCCCTCGGCGGGCGGCCTGCTCCCAGGCGGGATGGTCGGCGTGCTTCTCGTTGCGCTCGTAATGCAAGGCTTTGAGCAGGAAGTAGATGAAGTCGGCGGGCGGGCGAATGTGCTTCCAGGTGTTCGGGGTTTCGCCCGACGAGCAGTTGTCCGACGACCAGGTCTTTCCGTTGTAGTGGCCGTGGGCCAGGCCGCTGGGCGAGCCGGCGTTGGCCGCGAGGAAATCGAGATTCTCCGTCGCCGCGGTGCGGCACTGTTCGTTCCGGACCAGCAGGGCGTAGGCGGTCATCGGTCCGCCGCACCAGCCGGCAATCTGCAGCCAGTCGCCGCCGAAATCCTCACATCGATCCACCACGCTGCCCTCGAGATTGGAGATGTTGGTCAGCAGCAAGTTGCCCTTGGCGTCACGCAGGACGTGCGCGGCCAGCATCCGGTCGGCGACGGCCTGCGCGGCCGAGGCCAGTGAGGTTTTTCGCGACGAGCTGCAACCGTAGCCTTCGACCTTGCGATATCGCCGGTGCAGAAGGCTGAACATCTCGATGACGGAGGCGGCCTTTTCGCATTGTCGTTGGATGGTGAAGGAAATCTGCGAACCGCGTTGCATCAGGAAGCCGGGTCGCGGCCAGTCGTCGCAACGGGTGTGGGTATAGTGCCGCCGCTCGATGGCTGGGACGACGAATTCGCAGCGGTCGCGTTCGATCACCACGCCGCTGGGCCCGGCCTTGGTGAACGGCGTCACGCGAAGGACGTCGACGCGGCCCTTGCCGTCGTAGTGCATCAGGACGGGAGTCGAACAGGCGGTCAGAGGCGCTTCAAACCGCCAGTTGTTAGGTTCGGTCAAGGCCGGGATCGGCTTGGTCGGCTCGGAGGCGTTGCCGTTGTAGTATACGCCGGGCAGGAGGGTATACGATCCTTCGCCGTGGGCCAGCGGAATTTCCACACCGAAGTGGACTTCGAGGGAGCCTTCGCCCATGTAGGCCAGCGCGGCGAATTCCCTGCCGTCTCCTTTCGGCAACAGCGTGAGCAGGAAGTCCTTGCACGGCAGGTACTGCTTTTGGCCGGCTCGATAGATGAAATAGGCGAGGTTGTCCATGTGGGTGCGTTTTCCCTCATTGCCCGGCAGAGGCGTCCGTGCCGACCCGCAGGCCGGGAACCGGCTGGCCGTTCTGGTCGACGAACCGACAGCGGAACCGATACGGTCCGTTGGCGACGTCGAGCTTCAGGAGCAGGACGTTGACGCCCTTGTTCAACGGGACATCCTGGTAATAGTTGCCTTCCTCGAAGACCGTCCGGTTCGGCGACGCCGGGTCGGTGTTGTACCGATGCACGTGCTTGTCGAAAACCTTTTCATGATTCAGCCACACCTTCACGCCGTTGATCGTATCGATCTCGATGCGGGCCTGAACCGGCTGGTCACAATACACGCAGGTGGAGGCGTAGCCAAGAACATTTTCGACAGGCGGGAATTCCAGGCCCTCGATCTGGTCCGTCACGAACTCGCGGCCAAGATCGACAAAGCCGTCGTCTCCGGCATTGGCGGCGCGCCACGCGATGTCGGCCTGGCCGGCGGTCCAGCGGACGGTCTGATCCTCGGGAAACTCGGCGATATACTTCATGCCGGCCGCGGGATTGATCTTCGCTTCGCCGCCGTGGGGCGTCAGGTAATCGGCGTTCCAGGTCGTTTCGTTGAGTCCGCGGCCGGGATTGGCGAAGGGGCCGCAGATCAACCAGGTGCGAATCCAGCCGTCGTCCTCCAATGCGATTAGCGGCGTGGCGTTGGCGACAGGAAGGATCAGCGGGTTGTCCGCCCGATCCAGGAGCCGCAGAAAAAAGCCGTACCCGCCGATGTCCTGATCGACCTTGACCAACAGGAGGTTTCTTCCCTTCTTAAGATGGGCGTCGATCTTCTCCTGGTCCTTTTCCGGCCCGCGGTAGACGCGGTTCTCGGCGATCAGGGCGTGGTTCAGGTAGATCTTGTATCCGTCGTCGCTTCCGATGGCGATGCGGACGTCCTGATCAACTGGGCTGTCGATGGTGCACGCGACGTAGCCGATGACGTACTGGATGGGCGCGAAGTCCAAGCCGCGAACGTCGTTGCGCACGAAGATCTTGCCCAAGTCGATGAAGTCGTCGGGCGATACGTGCCGACGCCAGGCCACGTCGATCGCCGCGTTTTCCCAGAAGGCGTACTCGTCTTCCGTGAATTCGGCGCGATAGGCCGTGCCGG
>JAAYCJ010000352.1 GCA_012729815.1 Phycisphaerae bacterium
ACGACGGATACGATAGAGGGAAAGACGATCACCAAACACCTCGGTCTGGTGCGCGGCAACACGATTCGCGCCCGCCACCTCGGCAAGGACATCCTGGCGGGCCTGCGCAATCTCGTCGGCGGGGAGATCGCCGAGTACACCAAATTGTTGGGCGAATCGCGCGAGCAGGCGATCGACCGGATGATCGAGGACGCCCAGAAGCTCGGGGCCAACGCCATCGTGGGCGTGCGGTTCTCGACGTCGGAGGTGATGACGCACGCCGCGGAGATCCTCGCCTACGGCACCGCGGTCGTCGTCGAATAGGAGTCCGTACACACAATCGCGGAGGAATACGATGAAGGTCGTGCGAACGATTATCTTGGTCGTAACTGCGTTCTGCTTGATTGTGCCGGCGCTCCGGACCGAGGCCGGATCGGGCGATGCGAAAAGCCCCTCGCTCGAAGGCACTTGGCTGGGCACTCTGAAGGTGACGCCCACCGCTTCGCTGCGGCTCGTCTTCAACATCCAGGCCAAGCCCGACGGCTCATTCTCCGGCACGCTCGACAGTCTTGACCAGGGCGCGACGGGCCTGCCGATCAGTCGGATTGGAGTTGAAAAGGACAAGGTCACCGTTGAGGCAAGCACGATCGGTTCCCGTTACGAAGGCACGATGAACGCGGAAGGTTCGGAAATCAGCGGCAAGTGGACCCAGGGGCCCGCCTCGCGGGATTTGCTGTTGGAGCGGGTGAAGGAAGCCCCCAAGCCCAAGGAGTTCAAGCGGCCCCAGGACCCCAAACGACCCTATCCATATCGGGACGAGGAAGTGACCTATCGGAATGCGAAAGACGGTGTCACCCTGGCCGGGACGCTGACGATGCCGAGCACTGGCGGACCCTTCCCGACGGTGTTGCTGATTACCGGATCCGGTGCCCAGGATCGCGATGAGACGGTCTGGGGGCACAGGCCGTTCCTGGTCCTGGCGGACTACCTGACCCGACGAGGAATCGCGGTGCTCCGCGTGGATGACCGCGGCGTGGGCGGTTCCAAGGGCGACACCGCCCAGGCCACCAGTGAGGACTTCGCACGAGATGTCCTGGCGGGGGTCGAGTACCTCAAGACCCGCAAGGAAATCGATCCCAGGCGGATCGGCCTGATCGGTCACAGCGAAGGCGGCACTATCGCCCCCATGGTCACGGTCCAGTCGCCCGATGTGGCGTTCATTGTCCTGATGGCCGGCACCGGAGTCACCGGCGAGCGGGTCCGCGAAGGACAGATCGTCGCCGGGCTCAAGATCGCCGGTGACGACCAGGCCCGGATCGAGGCCGCCCTCCAGAGCCAAAGACGGATCGTTGAGATCGTCAAGCAGGAGGCCGACCCGGAGCTTCGAAAGCAGAAGGTTCGCAAGGCGATCGAGGACGATGTGGCGAAGCTGGACGAAGCGAAGAGACAGGCGATCAGCTCGTCTGCCTATGTAGATACGCAGGTCGCAACGGCGTCGTCCCAGGGGTTCCGCTTCTTCATTCTGTACGACCCGGCGACCGCGCTGCGAAAGGTCAAATGCCCGGTCCTGGCCATCAATGGCGAGCTAGACACGCAGGTTGTGGCGAAGGAGAATCTCCCGGCCATCGAGCGGGCCCTGCGCGAGGCCGGCAATACGCGGTCCACCGTCAAAGAGTTGCCCGGATTGAATCATCTGTTCCAGACGGCCAAGACCGGGGCCGCTGACGAGTACGCCCAGATCGAGGAGACCATGTCGCCGCTAGCTCTGGAGACCATCGGCGGCTGGCTTGCCGCCCAAGGCGCGGCGGCGGTCGTGGAATAGAGGACATGCCCGTGACATTGGCACATGGGCGTTCTGGAAAGGACGTGATATGGACTGGTTCAAAGACTTCCTGAGGCCGGAGCTGATCTGGTTCGTGGTGGGTCTCGTGCTGCTGGTGGCGGAATTCATCCTCCCCGGTCTGATCGTCGCGTTCTTCGCGGTCGGCGCCTGGATCGTCGCGGGGGTGTGCCTGGCGACGCCGATCTCGCTGAACGCCCAACTGGGTCTGTTCATCGTCTCCTCCGTCGTACTGCTCGCGGGGGCGCGGCGCTGGGTCAAGGGCATGTTCGGCGGGTTCACC
>JAAYCJ010000353.1 GCA_012729815.1 Phycisphaerae bacterium
AACGAGTCTCCACACGTTGAAACAACGTCCAGCATCACGCGTGGAACTCTATATAATACCCTTATCAGCCTGGCGCAAGTCATATCAGTGCAAAAGGTTATACAAACTTATTGGAAACGGCACTAGACACTCACACGGGCCCGTCGAACACGGCGACCCCTCGGCCGATCATGTGAGTGAACTTCATACGCCCCGATGATGGCAGATTAGAATAAACGCAGATAGAAGTCCACACGAAAATGCGGTCATATGCCGTCTCGGGTCTCTATACGGCATTCTAGGACGCAGCAGCCGCGGGGCGCGAGTTACCGGACGACGAATGCGTTCGATGGTTCAGCTGTGAAACAACGTGCCGTTGCGAGTGACCCGTCGGGCGGGTCGGGTCAATAAAAAGACCTCAGTCGCGAGCGTTCGGCGCGGTCGCGACTGAGGTCAAAACGGCCGGTGGGAAACTCTAAACGCCGCCGAACGCCGAGAAACCGCCGTCGACTGGGATCACCGTGCCGGTGACGAATTTGGCGCCCGGCCCCAGCAGCCAGACCAGCGCGGAGATCAGGTCCTCCGGATCGCCGAACCGACCAGCCGGTGTGTGGCCGATGATCGTCTTGCCCCGCGCGGTCAGCTCGCCGCTCTTCTCATCGGTCAGGAGGAACCGGTTCTGCTCGGTCAGGAAGAACCCCGGCGCGATCGCGTTGACGCGGATGTCCTTCGAGTAATTCTGGGCCAGGTGCACGGAAAGCCACTGGGTGAAGTTCGAGACCGCGCCCTTGGCCGCCGAATACCCGATCACGTTGGTCAGCGGCCGCACCGCCGCCATCGACGAGATGTTGATGATGCAGCCGTGCTTCTGCTGGGCCATCTGCCGGCCGAAAATCTGCGACGGCAGGATTGTCCCGATGCAGTTCAGCTCAAACACGAACTTCAACGCCTCATCTGGCAGATCGAAAAAGCTCGTCTGCGGCGAGGTGGTCGCGTCCTTGCGGTTGCCTCCGGCCCCGTTGATCAGGCAATCCACCTGCCCCCAAGCCGCCACGATCTTCGCGCAGGCCTGCTCGACGCTCTCGCGCTTGAGCACGTTGCAGCCGACCGCCATGGCCTCGCCGCCTCGCTGCTTGACCTTCTGGGCCAACTCCGCCGCCGCCTCTTCCCGAAGGTCGAGAATTGCGATCTTCATTCCCAAATCCGCCAGGGCCAGCGCCATCTCGCCGCACAGGATGCCCGCTGCGCCGGTGATCGCCGCGGTTTTCCCCTTCACGCTGAACAGGCCTTCCAGTTCGTACTTCGCCATCGTATTCGCTCCAATGCTTGAAATCGTCCCTATCACTTCTTCAAGAGCCGCGACCGCCTCCGAAAGAGCCGCGACCGTGAGGGAGTGGGGTCTTCGCTATTTCAACAACTCCATATGCCGCCCGATGTGCCGCTCCAGCGTCTGATGATACGCCTCCTCGTGCTCGGTCAGCGATCCGATCAGCCGGTCGCGGAACCGCAACACGCCGCCGTTCGTCGCGGTCGTCATCACCGACCCGAACGTCACGTGCAGCACTTCGCGGGCGTCGAAATCGTCCAGCAGACGCGGCAACTGGTGATCGGAAAGCGCCTCCGCCGCCGGCACTCTGCTCAGCTTGGCTGAGACGTGGTAGCTCGCCCGGTCCGTCTCGTACCGCTGGCGGGCGAAGTCCAGGATCTCGCGGAACAGCTCGGTCTCGAGCTGCGAGAGCACCCGCAGCGCCTCCAGATAGCTGGTGCCGGCCGTCTTGACGTGCACCATCTGTCCGGCGATCTCCGCCACGATTGGATAGATGCTGAATTTGTCGCTGCCGCTGTGGATTGACATCTTGTAGGGCCCGAGCGCCTTGGCGATCGCGGCGTGCTGTTTGAACTTGGCCCGGAACGCGCCGAGGTCGCCGATGTAATCGACGCCCTTTTCGAACTCGCCCACGAACCGCGGAGCAAGCGACACCCACCGCACGCCCAGCCGCCTGAGCTCGGAGGCCACGTAGTAGTGCTCCTGCGGCGTGGTCGGCGTCGCCGTCTCGTCCACCGACACCTCCAGCTCGAAGTTCCCTTCGCCCAGCAGCGTCACCAGCCGGCGGTACATGCCCAGCGTGTGGGCGACCGCTCGGCCGTACTTGACCGCCGCCCGGATCACCTGCTCCGCTGAGAAATCCAGCGTCCCGGTTGGCAGGTCGACGGCTTTCTCGTACCGGGCCACCGTCTCGCGCGGGCTGGACTCCAACTCGTCCCACGGCAGCGTCTCAAACTTGCTTTCGAGTTTCTCCAGCGGTTCGGTGTCGGCCCCGTCGTCCACGTGGTCGCCGGGATCGATGGTGAACATCAGGAACCCAGCCTTGACGCACGTCTCGATGTCGTCGAGCGTCTTGAGGTGGTCGGCGTCCGATCCGAACGGCTGGTCGAAACCGGCTTGGAACACGCCCCAGCACGCGTCGTCCATGACCTCCTGGGCCGCCCGGTTGGTCCGCGTCATCTCGCGGATCGACTGCTGGGCCAGGATCGGAAAAATTCCGCGATGGCGGCGGCTGGCCATGATATGTCCCGGAGTCGAGATTCCCAGCCGATCACCGCAGCCGAAGCTCTTGCCCAAGCCCGCCATCGTTGGCCGCGTGAACGGGAAATACTCGCGAAGTCGGGTGCTGTTGGCTGCGTCGGTCGGGCATGCCTTAAAGTTCAGCATTTGGCCATCCAGGTTGATCTGCCCGGGCTCGCCCGAAAACGCTTCGGTGATGGTGTCCTTCTCGCTGTCCCAGATCAGCCCCATCATCCGCTGAACGCCCAGGCGGTACACGCAGCTTGTCACGCCCTGACGCACCACGAACGATTCCGGATAAACCCTTGCGGTCAGATGCCCCTGAAGCTGATCCGCCCACCGCTGGGCCTGGGCCGCCTCCGGCCGACGCAACGTCACATTCGCCGAGTTCATGCTGTTGGCACCTCAAAAACACCGAAAACTGCCTTCCATCGGGCAAACTTTATTAGCGTACTAAACCCGTTCCCCCGACGCAAGTCCGATTCGCGTACAGATGTCCGGGAAATCTCTATCAGAAATTTCTACCGCGTTTGCGTCCGGACAGCCCAGAACGCCGTTTTTGCCTTCGCTTAATTGATGTGCTATCATAACTATGCGGGCGTTCCCGCGCTCGCCGCGATCGCTTTCGCGACGTTTGACAACCCAATATCTGTCGGATCGACTGGCGTTACTCTGACCGCAAACGGATGCGGAACCCTGCTCCAATTGCACGATTTGTACAAAACCCGTCAAGGCCCGCTATGGCAGAGGTTCGCAGCATCCCGCCAAAAATCGCCAGTGACGCAATTTGCACGTTTTGTACAATTCCCCAACCCCGCGTTCTTTCTCCTCGCGCGTCTTTCCGTTATCATGTCCCCCTTACGGACAACCAACAGATTGAAGGAGCACGATAGTGGCTACGCGATTCGCTTTCGTAGGTTTCCGTCACGGGCACATCTTCGACCTCCTCAAGCGCGTTCAGGACGACCCCCGCTGCGAGCTGGTCGCCGCCTGCGAGGAGAACCCCGCGACCCGGGCCGAGCTCGAGCCGTCGGGCAAGGTCAAGATCACCCACGAGCGCTGCGACCGGATGCTGGCTGAGGTCCAATGCGACGCCATTGCCGTCGGCGATGCCTACGGCCTGCGCGGCGACCGCGCCATCCAAGCCCTCCAGGCCGGCAAGCACGTGATCTCCGACAAGCCCATCTGCACCAGCCTCGAGCAGCTCAAGCGGATCGCCCAACTCGCGGCAAAGTCCAAACTGTGCGTCGGCTGTCAGCTCGATCTGCGCGACAACGGGCCGCTTCGCACCGCCAGACGCCTGATCCAGGCCGGCGAGATCGGCGAGGTCCAGACCGTCGATTTCAGCGGGCAGCATCCGCTGAACCTCGGCGTCCGGCCGCAATGGTACTTCGAGCCCGGCATGCACGGCGGGACCATCAATGACCTGGCCATCCACGGCATCGACGTCGTTTCCTGGATCGCCGGCCGCACGTTCGCCGAGGTCGTCGCCGCACGGGCCTGGAATGCCAAGACCCCGCAGTTTCCCCATTTCCAGGATGCCGCCCAGGCCATGCTCCGCCTCGACAACGACGGCGGCGTGCTCTTCGATGTCTCGTACCTCTCGCCCGACGGCCTCTACGGGCTGCCGTATTACTGGCGGTTCCTCATCCACGGGACCAGGGGCGTGATCGAAACCGTCATCGGGTCGGACAAGCTCATGCTCGTCCATCACGGCGAGAAGTCCCCGACGTACGTGAACGCCGATCCCGGCCGGCCCGGCGGCTACCTCCAGTCATTCCTCGATGAGATCGCCGGACACCCCGAAGATGCCGAACTGACCACGCCGGAGGTCATCGCCACCCAAGCGGTCGTCCTGACCGCCCAGCAGGCCGCCGACCAGGGCAAAACCAACGTTCCCTGCACGGGCGTCTGACGTCGGCCCTTCGGGCTATGCGCGGACTCGCTTGGGGTCCTGTTACTTCGGGCGGACCGTCAACTCGTGCCGACCGGCAGGCAGGTCAAACCGCAGTTCGCGCCAACCGTCCCAGACGCCTTTCTTGCGGACCTCGACCGGCTGGCCGTCGGCTGTGATCTCGGCGTCCTCAGCCCGCACCAACATGTGCAGCGTGGTCGGCTCGTCCGCCGTCAGGCGCACGTTCGCCGATCCCCCGGCCCGGTCCCACCGCGCCGACTCGACGTACGCGGGCGACCAGTCGATCAGCCGCACCGGGCAATCCCACGACAGGAGACTTGCCACCGCGTGGGTGTTGCGGAGCATGTAGCCCTCGTGCCAGAGCCGCAGCAGGTCGAACGCGGACGCCCGCAGCGCGTCGTCCTCCAGGTACGCCCGGAACATCACGTGCGGAATCACGTTGCCGTCGTTGTGAGTCTTGAGGCCTTCATTCGGGCACATCGCCATGAACCGCTTTTCCCAATCCACCGCCGCCGGGCGGTTCCAGTGCGCGATCAGGTCCAGGAACTCCGGATGGGCGCTCTGCGGGCCGATGCAGCCCGAACCCCACCACGGATCCTTCGACGACATGTCGTGCACGCTGGTGTCCAGGTCCTTCAGCGACGCCTGCCACAACTCGCCGAACCCTGAGCAGATCTTGCCCTCCGGCAGTTCCTGGTGACGCATCGGCTCGCACCAGTCCACGAAGCCGAACATCGCCAGCCGCGGCGGGGCGTTCTTGGCCAGCAGGTACGCCGCCAGGTCCTTCTGGTACGGCGTGCCCAGCCGCTCGGCCAGGCGGCAGAACCCGACCAGCCCGGCGTAACCGGCGGTCGCCATGTCGCCGCCGTAGATCTCGCCCGCCTCGCGGGCGCCCGGGCCCATCAGCGCCCAACTGTGCAGCGCCTCCCAGTACGAGAGCATCGACCGGATCACCGGCCACCGCTGCTTCATCGTCTCCCAGTTGGCGGCGTACTTGGCGTTGGTGTAGAGCCCGTAGAGCACGATGCCCTGCCAATAGTCGATGTCGGCCCAGCCTTCGCCGTTGAGTTGGTCCTCGCCCATCCACACGAACGTGCACGCCAGGTACTGCGCCCCGGAGATCGGGTCGCGACGGTAGCGGTAATTCTGCGGAAACAGGGCGCTGTCCAGATACGGGATCGTCTTTTCGCGGAGCAGCGCCCGCGCGTCGTCCGGCATGTAGTTGGCCGACCGCCACGCCCCGACCACGAAGTCATGGGCGCAGCCGTGCGGATATACCGTCGGGACCGGCTCGCCGGCGAATCGTTCAAACGCAGCGGGCGAGATGGAGCCGATCAGCCGGTCGTAGAGCCAGCGGTTTTCTTCCGTCGGCTCGGTGCCCAGCGGAGCGTAGTCCCACATCCGCGGGATCGGCAGCCGGTAGGTCAACGTTTGGCCCTGGACCGCCCAATACGGCCCCCATTTGGTCGGCAGGTCGAGGTCTTCGGCGTTCTCGGCGCACTGCCGCGGCAGGATGCCGCGATCGATGCCGTAGCTCACGAACGGCGGCAGGGGGGTCAAGCGTCGCGGTTTGGTGGCCCAGTCATCGCTCCACGGCAGAAACTCCAGGTCGTTCCGCACGTGTACCCAGCCGTCGGCCACCGCGAATCGTTCATGGCACGTCCAGGGATACGCGGTCAGCAGTTCGGCGAAGCGGGCCAGCCGCTCGGCTGAGATCTGCTTCGGATCGGCCGACCACTGCGCGAGCGTCGTTTCCGACAGCACCGTCGTGCCGTAGGGCGTTCCCATCGCCAGCGTGCCGACACCGCTCTCGCGGACGATCAGCAGCCGGCCGTCGCTCCACTCCAGCCGCTGCGGCCGGTGTTGGAAGATCACCATGACCGGAATCTCGGGCGAGCCGTCGTCGGCCACCAGCAGCAGCCAGTTGGCCTCCATCGCCGATGGATCGAGCCCTTCCTCCGGACGGACCAGACGGACGCCGTCGCCGTGCGGCAGCACCACCGCCGCCGGACCGCGCCGCGACTCGCCGTCCTGGAACGACAGCTCGAACTGTGGCGAGTTGGTCTCCACCTGGACGCCCACGCCCATCGCGCTGTATCGCAGTTCCTGGTCGTATGACTCGCCGGACGGGATGGCCACCTTCCGTTGCCAGCGGAACGTCGTCCAGTCCGCCTCGATCTGGTCGTTCTTGTAGAGGCCCTGATCGGCTGTGTGCTCGAGCCGCCAGCGCAGGCCCGCGATGCCCGGGCCGACCTTCTGCTCTTCTTCCACGACCTTCACCTGCGCCTGCTTCGCCTCGGGAATCGCGAAGTTGAACTGGAAGCTCTCCTTGCCGCGGCCTGGTTTGAAGTAGTACCATGAGCGGTCGAGATGGTCGAAGCTCACGTTGTTGATCAGCAGGCCGTTCGGCTCGTACCGCCAGGCGAAATGGCCGCCGTTATTGTGGTCCACTCCCGGCCACCAAGTCAGCCCATCCTTCGTCTCCAGCGGTTCGCGGTCTTTTTCCCACGGATAGACCACGCCGTCGTTGCCCGTCCACGCGAACGAAACGTCGGTGACGCCCGACTCCGGCTCGCCCGCGATCGACACCCGCGCGGCTTTGACCATGGCGAAGTGCAGCGGAGCCTTCGTCTTGCCTTCTTTCGTGTTCGCGAAATCCTCCGGCGAGAGCCTCAGCTCGATTTCGTCCTTTGCTTCGATGGGCCGTTCGGCTCGCCATTCGCCGTCATCCAGCGCGACCAGTTCCACCACAGCCGTCTTGGCCACTGGACCCTTGAGTACTCCGTCAATCGCCAGCGTCGTGGTGTGCAGGTTCGGCGTGTTGTCCAGGTCCGGCCGCCATCGCGCCGAGACGGGCGGCAGGGCCGTCTTCGGTGCGTAATCGAGCTTGACGTTGTCGAACCGGCACACCTTCGCCCCGGCTTTGCACCAGAGCACGATCGAGGGCGACTGGCGGAAATCGGGGTCGTTGGCCAGCGTGCCCGACCATTCCTCCTGACCGTTGTGGAACACCGCCGCTCGCCGGCCGTCGGTCACCATACGGAAGCTCTGGACCTGGTTGAACTGCGTGCTTGTCGCTCCGATCTCCTCACCGTTGAACAGCACTTTCACGCCGTTGCCCCAATCGCGAATAGCCAACTGCAAGCCGCCCGGCATGGTCACGCGGACGAGCTGATTCTCCGGGTCTTCATGCCAATGCATCACGTCGAAGCTCAGCTCATATCGCCCGTAGTCGGTCCACTGCGCCGTCGACGTCGCCCGGCACTCCCACGGTTCGCCCGGAACAGTCGGCGTCAATTCCAGCATGCCGTCCTGGACCGACGGCATCCCTTCGGCATGGCCGACCAGCGCCCACTGCTCCAGGCCGTTCGCAAAGTCGTCTTGGAACACCGTCTCCGCCTGCACCGCCAGAGAACACGCCAGCACCGTCAGGATCGACCGAAGGATCATTCCTACGCTTCCTTCTTCAGAGGGTTCACGTTACGAGTGTCTTCTCGATGTCCGCCGCAGGCCTTAAAAAGGCGAGCTACTGAGGACGCCAATACCAACTGTTGCCGATGAAGTCATACCAGTACGACGCCATGTCAGCCGTTACCGTGATCGGGGCCGCATGGCAGTCCACGAACAACATGGTCACCCGACTGTCGCCATAGTGTACCGACGTGTGGAACGGGTACCAGTTATTCAACCACGAGATGTCAGCGATGTTCGACTCCCATCGGGAGATCTCATTGTCCACATATCCGTAAGGCGAAGCGCTGGACTGCCCCGCCCAGGTTTCGATCATGTATCCGACTCTGTCGGAGGGAAAGAGGGCGGCGATCTCCGCGCTCTTGTACCACTTGAAGGGGAACATGCTGTGGTTGGTGGTAATCCACTCATTGGTCGCATAACTGGCCAGACTGTTCTGGCTGGATTGATACTTGGGCCTATGTGACGGGCAGCGGAAGACCCGTTCGTCCAGGATGAGACGATCGACCATCAGGCCCAACTTCCACGATACGCCCCATCCGCCGTTGACGCTCTGAACGCCACCGTGCGTGACGGGAGGAATCAGCCAATCGTACTGCGCCAGCGAGTATTCGGCACACGCGAGCCCGAGTTGGCGAACATTGTTTGTGCACAACACCATCCGGGAATTTTCCCTCGCCGTCGCCAGGGCCGGCAACAGGATCGACACCAGCACCGCGATGATCGCTACGACCACCAGTAGCTCAATCAGCGTAAACGCGCTCGGGTGGTTCCTCTTTGTGTCCGTCCTGAACCTGCGCGTCATGGCATATCTTCCTGCTCTGTGGTTCGTGTTTCGCATGGTTCGATACTCCCTATGGTCAGCGTGTGCGCGCCCGCGGGCACGTTGACCGAAAACACCGTCCAGCCATTCCATCGTTCGACGAGCGTCGCCTCCGCCGGCTTCTGATCCAGCTCCAACGTTGCCGTCTTGCCTCTGACGGCGATCCACACCTGGGCTCCAGTCGTAAGTCCATCAACTCCGATCTCCGCACGGCCGCTCTGATCGTTCCAGCATGCGGACTCGATGTATCCCGGCGTCCAGTCGAGCAACTTGACGGGGCACTCAGCCGAGAGGATCTCCGTGAAGCAGTGCACGTCGCGCAGGAGGTACCGGTCGCGGTTCTGCAGTCGCACCAGTTCCTCGCCGCTGGGGATCATTTCTCCGCCCAGCCTCGTTCGCACCATCACGTGCGGAATGATCCGCACGTCGTTGTTCTTCGCGAACTCCTCGTTCGGGCAGCATTCCAGGAAGATGCGCTCGAACGCATCCAGATCCTTGAAGCAACGTTTGACGAACAGGTCCATTACTTCCGGCTGCCCCGACTGCGGCCCGAGACAGCCCGTCTCCCACCAGGTATCGCTGCTGTCCCAAGCGTCCTTTCCGGCGACCGGCGTGTGCAGCGAGACCGCGAAATCCTCGCCGAATCCGCTGGGCAGGGCTTTGCCCACCACTTCGCTGTGTCGAATGCCGCTTCGCTCCATGAACTTGCGGAACCCCAGCTTGCAGCCCATCGGCACCGCGCTGCGAGCCAGCAGATACGCGCCCAGGTCCTTCTGGTACGGCGTGCCGAGTTGCCTGGCGAGGTAGTAGTATCCGACCAGTCCGGCGTAGCCGGCGGTCGGCATGTCCGCATGGTACATGCCTCCGCTCTCCTGCGCGCCGGGGTCCATCAGCGACCAACTGTTGAAATACTCGAAGTAGCTCAGGAGCGAACGAACCACGGGCCACTGGCGGCGAATCAGGTCCCACGCGGCGTTGTACTTCGCCTGCGTGTAGATGCCGTACAGGCCGATTCCAAGCCAGAACGGCTGATCGTGATATCCCGCGCCGTTCGGCCCAAGTTCGAATGTGCACACGGGGGATTCTCTGCCGAACCACACGAAGCTCACGCCCAGGTACTTCGCGCCGGTGATCGGATCGACCCGCAGGCGGTAGTTCTGAGGCATCAGCCCGCCGATGATCCGCTGTCGCGTAGCCAATCGCCAGTGGGCCCGTTCCTCGGGCGTCAGGTAGTTCGCCGCCCGCCACCCGCCGGCGGTGAAGTCGTAAGTCCAGTCGTGCGTATAGAGCTTCGGCTCGGTCGGTTTGTCGGTATCGTAGCTGACCACCGCGCTCAGCGTCGCGTGCGTGATCTTGTCCAGCCACGCCAGGTCGGCGGTCGGCTGACAACGAAGAGAGAAATCGTCCCATGCCCGCGGAACGGGCAGGACGTAGTCCACCTTTTCGCCCGTACGCACCCAGTAGGGGCCGTAGCGAGTGTCGATGCCGGTCGGCTGAACGTCCCGAACGCAGGACTTCGGCAGATACCCGGCCTCCACGCTCCAGGCGACCATCGGCGGAAGCGGCGAAGACGGCTCGGCCCTGGTATTCCAGTCGTCCCGCCAGGGCAGGAATGTCATCGTGTCGCGGATGTGGACCTGGTTGTCCTTCACGGAGAACGTCTCGTGGCAGCCCCACGGATAGGCCATCAGATGCGGTCGAAAGGCGAGCAGTTTGGTAGTGAGAATCGCGTCGGGAGTCCTGCTCCATTGGCGGACAAGATCCGGTGAGAGGACTTTCACGCCGAACGGGGCACCGACGGCGAGGGTGCCGACGCCCTCGTCTCGCATGATCGTCAGTCCGGTCGCCTGGTAGTCCAGCGCGTCGGGACGGTGTTGGAGGATCAGCATGACGGGAATCGAGCCGGCTGCGTCACCATCCACCATCAACAGCCAGTTCTGACTCATCGCAACCGGGTTGATCGGGTCGCCCGGTTGGGCGATCTTCAGACCCTCGGCCGTCGGGATCGCCAGGAACAGGTTCCCGCCGCCCTTTTCGGCGGGGCCGTATCCGACGGCGAGTTTCGGGCTGTCCGTCTCGACCTGCACGCCCAGGGCCATCGCACCGTAACGCAATTCCTGCGTGTACTGTCTGCCGTCGGCGACG
The DNA here is from genome assembly GCA_012729815.1 of Phycisphaerae bacterium. Lineage (NCBI taxonomy): Bacteria > Pseudomonadati > Planctomycetota > Phycisphaerae > Phycisphaerae bacterium. Next base: position 10,900 of record JAAYCJ010000353.1, read on the forward strand.
CGGACTTCTCGTGTCCAGCGGAACGAGGTCCAGTCCACCTTCGCGTCTTTGGGGTTGTAGACGCTGTCGGCGGTCTTGACGCTCACTTCCTCGCCCCGGCCCGACATGTGCACCTTCTCGTTGGCTTCGCTGGCGAGGGTGCGTTCGGGGCCGAGCGCGTCGGGAATGATGAAGTGAAACTGCCAGAATGCGTCGGGCGTCGAAGCGAGGCGATGGTATTGGCGGGAAATGCCATCGAAACTCACGGTGTCCGTCAGCAGGCCGTTCGGTTCGTAGCGAAAGGCGAAGTGTCCGGCATTGTCGCGATGCAGGCCCGGCCAGATCGTCGCGCCGTCGTCATCCTTCCCTTTCGGCGCGGGGTCGGCTTCCCAGGGATATCGCACGCCGTCGTCGCCGGACCACGTGGCCTCGATCGATTCAACATCTGCATCCGGCGCCGTGATCCTGGTCACATAGCCGAACACCAACCCGTCGTTGACATTGCCCGGTGAGGTGCACTGGAAATCGGCGGGGGTCAACGTCGACTCGCCCGCCGGCGCCTCGACCGTCCAGACGCTCTCGCCAATATTGTGCAGTTCGACGGGAATGCGCTCGGCTGCGCCCGGCTCGACGTTCAGCGTCAGCGTCAACGTGGTCGTGTGAAGGTTCGGCGTGTTGGCCAGCGTGGGCGTCCATTCGACCGCCCATACCGGCCCGCACAGACAACCCGTCAGCACCCATACCAGGAACTGGTTCATTCGCTTCATTGATCTGACAGCCTTTCGTCTTTCCGCAGGGAACCGCACAACACTGACCCAACGTTCGTCAAATATCGTCGCCGATCAGGTACCACCTCCAGCCGTACATGTTCTCGGGATACAAGCCGCCGTCGAAGTACATGAACGGATAGCTCTGGGCGTGCCCGTCGTAAAACAGGACGCTCTGGCTCCGATCCGGCCCATGCAGCCCCATATCGCTGACGAACAGATAGGGATTATGAACCCAGAGCAGGCTGTTGAGGTTCTCCGGCCAGGAGTCGATCTGGTTCTCCGCCTGGACAATCCCGCCACTCCAGTAGGCTCCTCGCCAGACCTCCGCCGCCCAGGCTGAGATCGAGGGCGCGGAGATTTCATCGACGGACCGATTCGCGGCCGACGCGTGCGACGCGTGCGCGGTATCCTGCGTGGTCCAGCCGTTGAGGGTGTAACTGCGAAGTTCAGCTTCATCGTCCACCGGGTAGACGGGAGTGTGGCCGGGACAGCGAAACGCGGCGCGGTACCCGTCGTCCAGCATCCGGCGGGACCACGTCCTGCTTCCGTCCCACGCCACCGGCGGATGGCCGTGATTGTCGCCGGCGTAGATGGCCATCGCCGCCCCGATTCCGCGAAGGTTGGACAGGCACACGCCGATCTGCGCCATTTCCCTGGCCTTCTGCAACGACGGCAGGAGGATGCTCACCAGCACCGCGATGATCGCCACGACCACCAACAGCTCAATCAACGTGAACCCGCTCGGGCGGTTCTTGTTGCCTCTGTCCGTCCTGAATACGCGTGCCATCACGTTCCTCCAGAACCGTCAGTTACCGTTTCCCGCTCCGATTCGCTCAAGGATCTGGTTCAGCCTTTCGTCCGCACAAAGCCGTCCGCCGCACGAGTCGCGGATCACCAGCTTTTCGCGGGCCAGGCCTTCGGCCTGGGCCGATCGGCCGTCGGCCAGTGCCTGGGCGTGGTCGAGCATCGAGGTGGCGACGTAGTCGTAATCGAACTGCACCGTCGAGAGCGGCGGATCGGACGTCCGCGACAGCGGAATGTTGTTGAAGCCCAAAATCGCAATGTCCTGCGGGATGCGCAGGCCGCGCTTGTGGGCGGCGGTCATCAGCCGCAGGGCGTGGTCATCGTCGAAGCAGATGACGGCCAGGTCGCCGGCCATGGCCGACCAGCGGTCCACCACGGCATCGACCTCGTCGGCCCGCCCGCCCACGAGGCTGGCCAGGTTCGCCATGGCGTGATGGGAGGCAAAACGGCTGTAAGCCAGAACGCGGTGACCAAGACCCTCGTTGCGCAGAGTGTCCGGGCCGAAGAAGGCGATCCGGCTGTGACCCAGTTCCTGGAAGTAGCGGCAGCACATCTCGACCGCGGTGAACTCGGCCCGGCCGAACACCTCCGGCCGCTCATAGCAGTATGCCTCCAATCCCGGGTATGGTCGCGAGAGGACCAGGGGACCCTTGACCGAACGGGCCAGTTGCCAGAGATCCGCAGCGGGCGCCGGGTCCGGCATCCACGGAACCAGCAACGCCAGACACCCCTGATCGAGCATCTGCCGGCCGATCTGCTGCGCGGTCGAACCGAAGTCGCTGACCGTGCGGATCGACAAACCCAACCCGCGCCGCTCGGCTTCGTGGTGAAGGTGGTGGAGCATTTCGGTGGCGAAATTGTCCAGCCGCGACGGGCAGATCACGCCGAGAAGCCCCTTGGCCGCGGCCTTCGGCGGCTCGATCGGTTCGACGTCCTGCCCGGCTGAGCGAAGGATAAACGTGCCCGCGCCGATCCGCCGTTCGATCCAGCGCTCCTGCTCCAACAGCGCCAGTCCACGGCGGACGGTGTGGAAGTTGCAGCCGAAGTCCTTGGCCAACTGGCGCTCCGAGGCCAGCTTGTCTCCGGGTTGAAGCTGGCCGGAAGCGATCCGGTCGATGATGGTCTGACGCACCCGCTGATAGGTCAACGGCGACGATTTGAGGTTCGTGTCCGCCATAGTAACCACTCTAGAATTGCTCTATAAGTGCTATAGTGCCGTGATGGGCGGGATTTGTCAAGACTCTGCGCAAAGAAAAGCGGCCGTCATCGGGGCGACGAAGGCCGCTTCTGAAATAACTCATTGTGTTGTAGTGAGTTGTGTCGGCTTCGGCTATTGGGACTTGAGCTGTTCCAGAACCTTGTCGGCTTCGCGGACGTGGTCCCAGCAGTAGTCGATGTTCCACTTGCCCGGCTCGAGTGGCGGCGGGGGCCATCGGCCATCCGAGTTCTCGGCGCAGATCAGGTGATACCAGCCTTGCTTCAGCAAGTCCTTTTGTTTCTTGGACTTGGCCGATTTTTCCAGCCGCATCAGCTCGTCATGAATTCGTTTGCAGTGGGGGTCGAGTTCCTTGGCCCAGGGCGTATTGGCCCAGGCGTCGGAGAACGTTCGGTGCCAGGCCATCTTGTCTTCGTAGGCCATTTCCACGTCCTCGATCCGCGGGTACTTGGCCACCGCCTCGGAGACGGTGATCAGGTCGCCCATCTTCGTGACCTCGGCCAGCAGGGCGTCGAGCCGCTGGAGGCTCTCGGGACTCGGCTCGAACAGGCGGAACTGGTTGTAGTACTTCAGGAAGAAATAGCCGGTGGTGCCGCAGTACTCAGCGTCCTCGGCGTAGGGGATCAGGAAGCCGCCCTTGTCGCTGCCCGTCCATTTGCGGACGGCTGAGAGGGGTTTTTCGAGCGGCACTTCGGCTGGGCCCTTGCCGTCGGTCTCTTCGCTCTGGCCCATCATGTACCACAGCAGTTCGTTGCACGTCCGGTCGGAGCGCATCAACCCGGTGAGCTTGTCGGTGATCCGCAGCGGGTAGTGCAGCGTCGGGTCGTCTGGGCTCACATCATAGTAGGGCAGGTTCTTGCCGTCCTTGCGGGAGCGGTCGGGATCGTACTCGACGGCCCGGACCTCCGGCCGCGTGGAGATCAGAAACGACTCCCAGTCGGTGATCAGGTTGGTGAAACCCGCCTTCTCGAACATCTCGGGCATGCGGGCGTTCCACGAACATTCGGGGTTCCACGCGGTGGCTGGGCGGAAGCCCAGGACCTTCTCGTAGGTCTCCATCGAGAACTTGAGCGACCAGAGGCCGTCCTCGAAAGGGAAGTTGGCCAGCATCGAGTGGGCGTAGGGCGAGCCCATGAACTCGCAGACGCCGTCGGCGAACGCCTGGCGGTAGCGGTCCAGCACGTCCGGGGCCAGCCGCTGCATCTCCTCGATCGTGTAGCCCGAGGCCTCGAATGCGAAGTGGGCTTGGGGATACCGCTCGCGCAGCAGCCGCAGCGTCGCGTCGTAGCTCTCGCGGATCACAAACTCCTTCTTGTCCAGCGGAAGCTGGGAGTAGTGAAGGTTGGCGTGAAAGATGAAAATGTAGTCCATGGACGGTACTCCAGAATGGGGGTTAGAGTTCCAGTGTCACCTTGGCTTGTTTGGCTGCTTTCAGCAGGGCGGCCAGGGAGCGTTTCATGCCTTCGAAGGGGTTTGGGCCTTCGTATTCGACCATGATGTATCCGTCGTAACCGATCTCGGCGAGGGTTTTGAGAATGGCGGAAAAATCGATGGGGCCTTCGCCGATGGCGGCGTATTCCTTCTGGCCGTCGCGTTCGATCACGTCCTTGAGGTGAACGTGGTTGATGTGGGTCTTGACGGCTTGGAGGCCGCGGAGGGCGTCTTCGCCCATGATCTGGTAGTTGCCGCTGTCGTAGGTGACGCCGAAGTTCTTCCTTTTGACGGCGCGGCAGACGCGGCGGGACTCAGGGCCGGTTTCGGAGAAAAGGCCGTGGTTTTCGAAGGCGAGCTTCAGGTCGTACTGCGCAGCGTAGTCGGCCAGTTCGGTAAAAGCGTCGACGACCTGACGGAATTTCTGATCCCGCTGTTTGGCATCCTTGGGCTTATCCCAGCCGTCGTGGAAGACCAGGACGGGCGCACCGAGCAAAACAGCTACGTCGGCGGCGCGCTTGAGTTCCTCGAGCATCTGGCGGCGGCGGGTTTTTTCAGGGACGGTGAAATCACTGCCCGGATGCAGCGAGGCCAGGCGCATGCCCAGATCGCGGAGGAACTGCTTGCGGCGGGCGTAGTAGCCGACGTCACGATAGAGGTCGATCTGTTCGCAGAGCTTCTTTTCGGTGCCGAACTCGATAGCGGTGAAGCCCATCTTGGCGAGCTTCGGGACATAGTCCTCGACCTCCATGTGGCGGAAGGCCCAGCTACCGACGCAGAGTTTCATTCTGGTGCTCCTTTGGTGGGCGGTGCCCACCCTACGTTGCCGAAGGCCCTCGCTCCCTCACAGTCGCGGCTCTTTTCGGAGGCGACGGCGACCCATTGTGTCATTCCCGCGCAGGCAGGAATCCAGGGCTTTCGACGTCTCGAACCAAGTGGCGAGGAGTCCGCCGAGGGCGGCGGAGCTACATTCGGACAGCGGGCGCGTGGCGTCTTCACCATTTGAAGATGACCTTGAAGATGTCCTTGTTGGATTCCTCGGCCATGTGGTAGGCCTTGGGCGATTCGTCGACGGGGACTTCGACGGTCAGGGGGCTTTGCAGCAGCGTCTTGGCGTCGAACTTGCCTTCGGAGATCAACTGGAGGATGCGTTCCTTGCCGCCGGGCCGCAGGGCGCAGGTCAGCGAGATGTTCATGTTCTTGGTGAACCAGTTCTGGTACGGCTGAATGATCACCGGCCACGGGTAGTCGCCCTGGAGGTGGATGTGGCCGAAGGGCTCGTCGACGGCCCATCCGCCGTCGCGGAGGTATTTGTGGAGTTCGGTGACGACGGCTGCGTTGCCGGAGCATTCGACGATGATGTCGGCCATCTTGTCGTTGGTGAGTTGTTTGAGCCGGGCCAGCGGGTCGTCGCGGTGGACGTCGATCATCTCGTCGCAGAACCTGGCGGCCAGTTCGCAGCGTTTGCGGTTGACCTCCATGGCGATCACGCGGCAGCCGGCCAGTTTCGCGAGCTGCATCCACGAGACGCCGACCATGCCCGCCCCGATGACCAGGATGGTCTGACCGGGCTTCGGCTGGACGCGGTTGATGCCTTTTTCCGCGACGGTGGCCAGATAGGCGATCACGGCCTCCGGATAGCTGACGTTGTCGGGGATCCTGGCCGGCCAGTCGAATGGTGAGGGCGAGGTGCGCGGATTGTTGACGGCGACGCCGACCTGGCCGCCCCAGGCGTGGCAGTGCTCCGGGAAGTAGCGCAGCTCGTTGGCCATCACCCGGTCGCCGACCTTCAAGGTCTCGCCCGCGAACGTCTTTTTGGCCTTGGGCCCGACGTGGACCACTTCGCCGACCTCCTCGTAACCGGGGATCAGCGGATACCACAGCTCGCCGCCCAGATGGCCGGAGAGGCCCGACCAGACCTTCATCTCGGTGCCCATGCTGATGCCGCTGTAGGTCGTGCGGACGACCACTGACTGCTCGTCGACCTGCGGCAGGGGGATTTCCTGGACCTCGGCGCAGCGGGGTTTGACGACGACGATTGCCTTCGCTTTTTCGTACATGGGTGTCCTTCCGTCCTCTGTTATGTCCATCGCAGGATCGTCTTGACGCGACGATCCAGGTTCTGTTCGAGTTCCTCGTACTCGGCTGGGGCCTGGTCGACGGGAATCTCCTTGTCGTAGAGGAACGTGGCGTCGAACTTGCCCTCAGCCATGAGGTGCAGCACGGCCTCCTTGTCGCCGGCCTTGAGCGCGCAGCTCGTGGAGATCCGCAGGTTGCGGTTGAACCACTGGGCGTATTGGGTGATCGAGATCGGATCGGGATAGTCGCCCTGGAGGTGCAGGCGGCCGCCGTCGTCGCCGACCTCCCAGCCGCCCTCGCGGACGAGCTGGCAAAGGCCATCGACGACCTTGGAGTCGCCGCTGCACTCGATGACCACGTCGGCCATGCGTCCGCCGGTCAGGTCGGCCACCGGCTCGTAGGCCAGCAGGCCATCGCAGCCGATCGCGTGGTCGGCCACCTTCTCGATCCGCTTGGCCTTCCACGGGCTCTTGTCGATGGCAATCACGCGGGCGCCGCGCAGCTTGCACAACTGGACAGCCGACAGGCCGACCGCGCCCATGCCGATGACCACGACCGTTTCACCCTCGCGGACGCCGGCCTTGTCGATGCCCTTCTTGGCCACGGCGGGCAGGTAGGCCACCGCCGCAGACGGGTAGGGCACGTTGTCGGGGATTCTGGCCGGGCGATCGAACGGCGAGCCGGCGGTGGTCGGGTTCTTGACCGCCAAGCCGACCTGGCCGCCCCAGGCGGCGCAGTGATCCGGATAGCTGCGGACCTCATTGGCCATCACGCGATCGCCGACCCTGAGCGTCTCGCCCGTTGAAGTGGTCTGGGCCTTCGGACCGACGTAAACGACTTCGCCGACCTCCTCGTAGCCCGGCACCAGCGGATACCAGAGCTTGCCGCCGAGCTTGCCGGTCCGGCCGTTCCAGGTCTTGATCTCGGTACCGGTGGTGATGGCGCTGTAGTGGACGCGGACGACGATCGACTCGTCGTCGACCGCGGGCAGGCGGATGTCCTTGACCGCGGCGTGGCGCGGGCGTTCGATGATGACGGCTTTGGCGATTTCAAACACGGGATGGCTCCATGTCGGTCTGGTCTGCCGGATGCTTACAGCTTCACTCCGGCTTTGGTCAGCAGGTCCTTGAGCGATTTGAGGTCATCCTCCGAGCCGGCGAAGACGTCGGACGGCTCTTCGTACTCGATGGCGTAGAAGCCGCGGTAGGTCTTGGCGAGTTCCTTCAGGATCGGGACGTAATCGATCTCGCCTTCGCGGATGCGGCAGTAGGCTTTCTTGCCGTCGGTGCGTTTGAGGCTCTTAAAGTGCGTGAAGGTGATCGGGTGCTTGAGGCCTTTGAGGGCCTTGAACGGGTCCTCGCCGTACATCAGGAAGTTGGCGGGGTCATAGTTGACGCCGATGTTGTCCTCGCCGACGCCGTCGAGGATGCGGTTGATCTGCTGGGCGGTCGTGGTCAGGCCGCCGTGGTTTTCGAGGGCGACGGTCAGGTTGTACCTGGCGGCGTGGCGGGCGATCTGCTTGAGGGCGGCTGAGACCTGGGCGTAGACCGCATCGTCGCTGCGGTCCTGCCAGCCGGCGAAGACGATGATCACCTCCGGACCGAATGCTACCGCCTTGTCGATCCGCTCGATGCAGGTGGCGATCTCCTTCTCGACGTTCTTGGCCACCATGAAATCGCCGTCACCGTTGAAGCTGGCGTAACTCAGGCCATAGCGCCCAGCGGTGGCCCGGATCTTGACGATTTCGAACTCGCTGATGCCCGGATCGAGCATGCCGGGCATCTCGGCGAAGAACTGTCCGCAGACGTAATCGAGCCCGACCTTGCGGAACCACTCGAACTGGTCGATCAGTTGGGTCTGGCGAAAGCCCCACGGGCTGGAAGTCAGTCGGATATCACTCATGGTCGTTGCCTCCAAAGACGTTTCCGTTTTCGTCGATGATCTGCGCCCGCAGCATCTGCGGCTGCGGCGACGGGCTTTTGGCTCCGAGCATGGCGATCAGTGTCGCGGCCATACGGCGGCCCAGCTCGTCGATCGGGGCGCGGATGCGGGGAAGCCGCGGATGCTGGAAGACCAGCAGGGGCGATTCGACGCCGAGCACCAGGACGTTCCGCCCGGATTGCCGCACCGCCTCCAGGACGCCGAAGACCTTCAGTTCGGTGTTGACCACGATGGCGGTCGGGGGGTCGCGCAGCACCAGCAGTTCGCTGGCGGCCCGGAAGGCCGCTTCGAAGGTGATGGGCGACTGCTTAAGCAACTCTGTCGCGCAAGTGACGTCCGCCTGGGTCAGGGCCTCGATAAACCCGGCGCGGAAATCACGGCCGACGAGGTACTCGGGTGGTTCGGTGAGCAGGCCGATCCGCCGATGGCCGCGAGCGGCCAGGAATCGTCCGGCCTGGCGGCCGGTGTGGCGGTTGTCGATATCGACGCAGACCATGCGCCGGCTGAGCTGGCCTTCATAGCGGCCCAGCACGCACGGGATGCGCTCGCGGGCAAGGGTCTCGATGGTCGGATCGTCCTGCGCCGGCGAAGTGACGATGGCCCCGTCGGCCCGGCGGGTTTGGATCAGGGCGGCCAGGCTGGTCTCGTCATCCTCGGAGCCGGCGTTCGAGAGCAGCACGCTGTAGCCGTGGCGGGCGGCCTGGCGGCTCACGGCGCTGAGGAACACGGGTACGAAGGGGTCGGCCAGCACGGTCTCGGTGCCTACGGGCAGGTGAACGGCGATGGCGCTGCTGCGGCGGGTTCGCAGGGTCCGGGCGGCGGCGTTGGGAACATAGTCAAGCTCGCGGCAGGCCTGCCGGACCCGCTCGGCGGTCTGGGGATGGACGTGGGGAAACCCCGAGAGCACCCGGGAGACGGTGCTCTGATGGACCCCGGCTTTGCGGGCGATGTCGTAGGTGGTGATGGCCACCAAATTGGTCTCCGATTATGCCGTTGCATTCGAATGCAACTGGGGTACAGGATAATGCATTCGAATGCAGAAATCAACAGGAACTGAGCATCGCAAGGTTACAGAGGCCGCCGGGCGTCCGCTCCGACCACGGCCGGGCGGCAATCACGTATCTGACTGTGGCTGGTCTGGAGACAGACCAGGGATGGAAACGCAGCGGATGGCTGGGGCGTAAAAAAGTGCGCGTGAGCCTTTAGGAGCCCGCCGCGCACCATGAAAAAGTCACCGACAGACTGGAGTTTATTGGCCATAGGTAGAAATTGCAATTCATCATTAATAGTTACATAGGCCGTCGATGCACTGCCCGGTTGGGTGCGTGACGGAGGTGGAGCCGAGGGGACGGCGACCGAAAAAAATGCGTGAAAGCTGAGGCAGCTTCCACGCACCATGAAAAAGTAACTGACTACTAAGGAGATCTTAACACGGAAATAGCGATGGGCAATTCGTCATTTCCCGTTACATAGTGCGTCGATGTATTGTGGCGGACTGGACGGCCCGACCAAACGAGGATAAAGAACGTGCGTGAAAACCCTGAGAGGCCCTCACGTACCATGAAAAAGTCACTTACACTTGACGCCTTATAC
>JAAYCJ010000354.1 GCA_012729815.1 Phycisphaerae bacterium
TCGTCCTGCTGGGACTGCTGGGTTTCTCGATCGTCGAACGCCGCTGGGAATCGCAGCGGCCGGCGATGGTGGTTCAGCCGATCGCCGAATGGGAGCCGGACAACGCGGTCTGGGGCCGCAACTATCCGCGCGAATACGAGACGTATCTGCGGACCCGCATCGACGACACCCAAACTCTCTTCGGCGGCGCCTATCCGCGCGACTACCTCGAGCAGGACCCCTACCAGGTGATCCTCTTCGCCGGGTACGGGTTCAGCAAGGACTACCGCCAGGGCCGCGGCCACTACCACGCGGTCGAGGACGTCAAGCAGACCGCCCGGATCAAAACGCCGTACAATCCCGGCACGTGCATGACCTGCAAGAGCACCGACGTGCCGCGCCTGATGGCGAAGATGGGCACAGCGGAGTTCTACGCGACCAACTTCCACGACCTGGCCAAAGAGATCGTCCACCCGATCGGATGCCATGACTGCCACGACCCAGCCACGATGAATCTGCGGATCACCCGGCCGGCCCTGCGCGAGGCGTTCGCCGCGGCGGGCAAGGACATCAACGAGGCCACTCACCAAGAGATGCGATCGCTGGTCTGCGCTCAGTGCCACGTCGAATACTACTTCCAGTCGGAACCGAAGGATTACCTGGCCTTCCCGTGGAAATCGGGCAAAAGCGTCGAGGAGATGCTGAAGCACTACGACGAGCTGGCGTTCGTCGACTACGTCCACCCGATCTCGAAGACGCCGATCGTCAAGGCCCAGCACCCGGACTACGAGATGTACCTGACCGGCATCCACGCCTTTCGCGACGTGGCCTGCGCCGACTGCCACATGCCGTACCGCTCGGAGGGCGGCGTGAAGTTCACCGACCATCACGTCCAGAGCCCGCTGCTGAATATCGCCAACAGTTGCGCGGTCTGCCATCGCTGGCCGGAAAACGAAATCCGCTCGCGGGTGCAGGCCATCCAGACCAAGGTCTTCCGCACCAAGCTGCAAGCCGAAGAGGCGATCGTGCTGGCCCATTTCGACGCCGCCGCGGCCATCGAAGCGGGAGTCGACGACCAGCAACTCGCCGAACCGCGCAGGCTCATCCGCCACGCCCAATTCCGCTGGGACTACGTCTCAGCCAACAACGGGATGGGCTTCCATTCACCACAGGAATCGATGCGCGTCCTGGCCGACGCGACGCACCAGGCCCAGGAGGCAAGAGTGTTGCTGGCCCGCGTGCTGGCGGAAAAAGCAGTGACCCGTTCGCCGCAATACCCGGACGTCTCGACCCGCGAAAACGCTTGGAACGTGGCCAAAGCCTTCGTCGACCAGACCCCGCCCAAACTGCTGCCATAGACTCCGCGTCAGTATCCTGGCGGCGGGGTGGTGGTCAGCCGGCTCAGGGATCGGCGGGTGGCGTAGGCGACGTAGCCTTTGGCGGCTGAGCGGGAGTAGGCGGTGTTGGCCTTGCCGAGGGCGTATTCGCAGTTGAACACGGGCACGCCGGCGGCGAGGTACCGATCGAGGTACTCGACGTAGTAGCCGCTCAGGTCGGCATCGTTTTCCGAGTCGTAGCCGTCGGCGGCGTTCCAGTCGTCAAAGGCATCGCCGTCAAACCCGTCGCGGATCAGTTCGTCAACCACGCTGACGTAGTCGCGGTCGGCGGTGGCGGGCGTGCCTTGGCCGTGGATCATGATGTCCTTCCACCGCGTGTCCCAGTACGCGACCCGATAGTTGCCCTCCCAGCCGTCAGGATCGTGGACCAAAATGTAGTCCGGCCAATCGGCGGGCATCGGCGAACCCTGCGGCCACGAGGCCGACCAGGTCCAGTACCATCGCCAGTCCTCAGCCTCGCCGATGTTGATGTAGCCAATCACCAGCTTGCGATGGATGCCGTCGCTGGCCGCGCTGGCCTTGAGTTGATCGACCATGTCCTTGGCGTCGAAGTCCTTGTCGTCGCCGGACCAGTCGGTGCGGGTCGGCTCGACCACGAGCATGTCGTAGCCCGAGGCGGCCAAAGCCTCGACGGCTCCGGCGCCGCTGATGTCCTGAATCTGATAGGCCCAATACTGAACGTCGGCGAGGGCCACCGGCCCTTCGGTCGGCTCAATAACCTCGCCGTTGTCGCACCCAGCCAAACCCACAAGGCTGACCAGGCAAAGAAGCGAAATGACCTGACGCTGGATCGGGTTCATGGCCATGCTCCAGTCCGCCGATTACGGCTGGCCACTATTATGACAAGGTCGCCGAAAGCGTCAACGGGTCGGTTGTTGACGAGCGGAAAGCGGGCGGTACACTGGGAGCGCTAAGTTGGCTGCGTGGAAGGATTGGACCGATGGCGCGGATTTCCATGAACCGGCGGCGGATGTACTACAACGACGACAGCGGGACGCGTCTGGCCTGCTACGGGGGCGCGTTCACGCCCCGCATGGTGACCGACGCGGTGGACGCGGTGGTCGGCACCGCGGTGACCGACCTGGTCTTCTGCGTGAGCTACAGCTACTGGGGCAACTACCCCTCGCGGGTCAACCCGATGCCGGGCTGGCGCGACACGCCGTCGGCCCACAGCTCGCCGCACTACCGGCGGCTGTACGAATTCTTCCGCCACGTCCGCGAGCACGGCTGGGATATCCCCAAAATGGTCATGGACCGGGCGGCGAAAAAGGGACTGGGGTTTGTGCCCTCGGTGCGGATGAACGACGCCCATTTCACCCAGAAGGTCCACCCGACGGAGCATCCGCTGACCGGACCGTTCTGGATGGAGCATCAGGACCTGACCCTGGGTCCGGGCCAGTCCGGACCGTGGGGCGATCCGCAGCATTACCTGGACTTCGCCCACGAAGCGGTCCGGCAGCATCTGCTGGACGGTGCCTTCGAGGCGATCGACCGCTACGCGGTTGACGGGTTTGAGCTGGACTGGACGCGCCACTGCCCGTACTTCCGCAACGGCTGCGAGCAGCCGGAACTGCTGACCGAGATGATCCGGCGGGTGCGGCAGCGCCTGGACCGGAAAGACGGGTCGTCGCGGTTGCCGCTGCTCGTCCGCGTCGGGCCGTCAATCGAGGAAAACGCCAAGTACGGTCTGGACGTGCGGACGTGGATCGCCGAGGGCCTGGTGGACGTGGTCGTACCCTCCAGTCCGGGCCGGTTCATCAGCTTCGGCATGCCGATCGACGAGTGGGTCCGCGCCGCGGAGGGAACCGGCGTCGAAATACATCCCAGTCCCGACTCCGCCGCGCCGTGCGGCGACGGCCAGGCGTCCGTCGCGATGTACCGCGCCGCCGCGGCCAATTGCTACGCGATGGGCGCGCATGGGTTCTACGTCTTTAATCTATTCTGTCGCGGATACCCGTACGGCGACGACGCCTACGTGATCCTGCGCGACGTCTCGGACGTTGACGCCCTCTCGCGGCGCGACAAGCGTTTCATGGCGGATGGGAACGCCTGGCGGCAAGGCGACGATGGCCTGCCGGTCGGCCTGGGCGATCCGCAGCGGCCGGCGACGGTCGCCCTGTGGATCGGCGACGATCTGGCGGGCGAAAAAGAACGGGCGACGCTGGACCGGGCGACGCTACGGCTGCGAATCGATCGGCTCGCCCCGGAGGACCGGTTCGAGATCGCGCTGAACGACCAGATCCTCGACCCGCGCGACCGGCGCGTCCACATGCCCGACTACACGGAGCTGATCGCGTGGAACGCCTCGACGGCTTCGTGGACGCCGGAGCGCGTGAACCTCCGCGGGCCCTGGGCGTGGATCGAGATCGACTTGAAGGATCCACTCCCGAACCAAGGGCGCAACACGGTCACCGTCCGCTCACTTGTACCGATGGCTGACGACCGCAAGTTCCAGCCCATGCTCAACGACGTCGAACTGCGCGTCAGTTACCGTCCGTGCGGCACGGCAACCCTCTGAGGGACGAACAGCGATGAACGATTCGGACTTCCTGCTGTTTCACACCTACGCCGATCACGTGATGGACCAACGGCTCGATCCGCGGGCGGCGGCGGAGTTCCTCGTCGAGCAGGGACTCTGCAACGGGATCATGATCTGGGTGGACCATCACCGCAAGCCCGTCCACCCGCCGTCAGCCGAATGGCTGCGCCGCCACGATCTGGCCCTGCTGTTCGAGTTCTATACCAACGACCATTACGCGGTGCCCTGCGCGCGGAGGGAAGGTTTCGGCGACGACCTGACCGCCTACAACAATCACTGGTGCCGGCTGATTTTGGATTACCTGAAGGCGCTGGGACCGGGAAGGTCGTTCTGGGGTCTGGGACACGAGCACTACGACTCGTTCTGCGGCTTTTCTCTGCCGGACGAGTCGGGCAAGATCGTGGCGACCGTTCCGGCGAGCCGACGCGAAGGATTCGAGACGTACCGGCGGTGGATCACCACCAACGCGCACCAGCAGCACTGGGGACCGCAACGCTACGCCACGCTGCCCGGCTATCGCAGCGGGCGGATGACCGATCAGCCGGACACCTTCGAATTCCTCAAGCAGCGCGGCCTGAACATCCCGCACGGGCTGATCGTCGGCGGAGTCGGTCCGCACCACGCCCACTACCAGTTCGAGATATTCCCCGAGCAGGAGGCGTTCTGGTGGGAGTGCATGGTGCCCGGATTGGCCAACGCCCAGGTGGGTATGAGCTTTCTGCGCGGAGCGGTCCGCCAGTACGGCCGGAAGGGGCTGGCCGACGTGGCCCCGTACGAGGGCAAGCGGGCGTGGCACGATGAGTTGATGGAGCAAGAGCCGCTCGCCGATGAATTCCTCCACTGCCTGACGTGGGCGTGCTACGACGAGAACGGCCGGAAGCTCGCGGGCTATTCCGAGAGCCTGTACCTGCGGGTGTGGATGTCGCTGTGGGCGGGCGGCGTGGACATCATGCTGCACGAGGACTCGATCTCCACGCACTTCAATGCGTTTGGGGCGAAGACGGAGCTCAGCCCGTTGGGCCGCGTACACGCCGATTTCGTCCGAATGGCCTTGGATGAAGCGAGCGATCGTGGAAAAATGATCCCAACCGCCGCGGTCGTGCTGCCGTTTCTGCACGGGCTGTGTCCCGCCCCAGGGGTCGGCCATCATCCCCATCCGTGTTCGCCGTGGCAAGGTATGCCGCTGACCCGCGGCGACCGGTCGATCGTGCGGTTCTTCGACGCGGCGTTTCCCAATCACGGCATCGGCCACCCGTGGCCGTATCCGGGCAATCCGTACGACAAGGCCGACGTCGAGGCGCGGCGGCACTTCGGCCGGATGATGCAGGCCGGCTGCGACCTGCGCCCGCTGGAGCCGCGGCACGTGACGGCCAGCCGATGGGGCAATGGGCTCGACGTGCTGCTGGACAACGCGCCGCTCGACGTGCTGCGACAGTACCCAGCCCTGATCCTGCTGGGTGATTTCGAGCCGTTAACCCCCCTTCTGGAGCATCTGGGACCGTATCTGGAAGGCGGCGGACGGGTGCTGACTTCCAGCGCCTTTGCGGGATTGGAGCGGTTGGGCTTCGCCACCAAAACCGGCGATGCGGCAGATGAAGACAACCGGGTGTGCAAGCTCGCGGTCGGAACGGGATCGCTGTGGGTGCTCAGGCAGGACCACCTGCTGGAGCCCGACTCCGATGGCGATCCTGAGTTTCCCGCGTGGGTCGTCGCGGTGTTGGACGAGTTCCTCGAACCGCATCGGGTGCTGGAGGTCCAGGGTCCGCCGATCGAATGGTGCGCAGCCCGCAACGGAACGGGCCTGCGGCTCTATCTGGCGAACCACAGCCCCGCCGACGCCCTGCCGATCCTGACCGTGCATCCGGAATCCCTCGGTTGCCGCGTCGATACCGACAAGTCGATCCGCAACCACGTGGTCCAGAATGACATCCCGTGGCGGGCCGTCGAAGGCCAATCGACGTTCGAGGTCAAGCTGTCGGCGTGGGGAGTTGCCCTGCTGGATATTCCGCTGAAGGAGGAGAGCAATGGCTGAGAGAAAACCATCGGCGCTGCTGCAACGCATGGAAGGTGTGACGGTGGCCCTGGCGACGCCGCTGACAAAGACCGGCCGGCTGGACGGGCCTGCCTTGAAGCGTCTGATCGAGCGGACCATCGCCAACGGGGCGTGCTGTCTGTTTCCGCTTGGCTGGTGCGGCGAGCAGCCGATGCTGCCCGACGAGGTCCGCGAACAGGTGCTGCGTGAGACGTGCCGCATTGCCGACGGGCGACTGCCGGTTATGGCCGGCGTCAGCGAGCAGAGTCTGCCGAGGGCGCTGCGTTGGGCGAAGGCGGCCCGCGAGGCCGGAGCCGATCTGATCCTGGCCACGCCGCCTTACAGCTATCCGATGCCGCAGGAGTGGCTGGTGAAATACTTCACCGATCTGGCCTCGCAGAGCCGCATGCCGCTGGTGGTCTACCAGAACGACGAGGTCGGCGTCCGGCTGGAACCGCGGACCATCGCCAAACTGCCGAACGTGCCCGGCGTCATCGGGATCAAAGCCTACATGCCGTTCGTCCA
>JAAYCJ010000355.1 GCA_012729815.1 Phycisphaerae bacterium
ACGCCGACGGCCAACCGATCGCCGATCAACCGGTCTGGCTGATCCCCACCGATCAGCCGGGCAACCCCTACGGCGTGACCACCGACGTCCACGGCAGAGCATGGTTCTGGTGCAAATCCGGGCCGGGAACCTACACCGCCGTGGTCCAGCGGGACGGCCAGACCCACCAGACGCAAATCACCCCCGCCCCACCCGGCCAGTGGCTCCAGATCAAGACCGTCCGCTGCCGGCTGCCTCAATAGGCCGGCAAGGAACGTGCGTCATCGGGTATTTTTGTTGAAAGAGCCCGCCGAGCGAGTATAGTGCCTCAGCGCGCTCACCATGGTGGTGAGCGGGAGCGGCCTGAAGCCCGCGAACAACTCGCGACGGAAAGGAACGGTTGCCATGGCTCCGATACGCATTCATCCCCAAAACCCGAAGATATTCGAGGGTCGCGGAGCGCCGCGGGTTCTGGTCTGCGCCACGGAGCATTACGGAGCGGTCATGAATCGTCCCTTCCGATTCGATCGCTACCTCGACGACGCCGCAGCCAAATTGCAAACCCTGACCCGCACGTTCATGCTCTTTCGCGAATTCCAAAACATGTACAACCCCTATTCCACGTGCAAACCCGAGTCGACGGACTACATCGCGCCGTTTTGCCGCGTCGGTCCGGACCTCGCCGCCGACGGGCTGCCCAAATTCAACCTCTCGCAGCCGAACCCGGAGTTCTTCGACCGCCTCCACCGTTTCCTGTCCAAAGCCTCGCAGCTCGGCATCGTCGTCGAGGTCGTCCTGCTGAGCAACACCTACATGCCCGAAATCTGGGCGGCCAACCCGCTGAACCGGATCAACAACGTCAACGACGTCGAGGACATCCGCTGGCCCGACTACCTGAGCCGAAGGCATCCGAAGCTTTTCGCCTGGCAGACCGCCCACGTCCGCAAGATCGTCGAGGAGACGAACCGGTACGACAATATCTTCTATGAAATTTGCAACGAACCGGGCGGCGCAGCCGGCGGTCCCGACGACCCGACGATCGAGGAGGTCAACGACTGGCAGATGGCCATCGCGAAGGTCATCCGCGAGACCGAAAGCCGCCTGCCCAACCAACACCTGATCGCCGGACAGGAGGCCCTCGTCTACAACCCCCTCTTCGAGCAGCGGTCGGACAAGTCGTTCGGCGATTTCGGAATCGACGTGGTCAACATCCACCCGCTTCCCAACACCGTGTACGCCGGCAAGACGTACTACCTGGGCGGGTTCATGTCGAAGGAACTGAGCCTGGAGCCATTGCGAGACTACTGCCTGGCGGCGTATGACGAGCTCAAGCCGCTCAATATGGACGAGGACAACACCGCTTCGCGGTTCAAGGACTTCGACGGCTGGACCATCCACCGTAAGCGCGCCTGGACGACGCTGTTGTGCGGCGGGCATTACGACTACATCGATTTCTCGATCATCAACTACTGCGAAACCGGCACCGAGGAATCTCAGCGGTGCATTCGGACGTGGATGAGGCACCTCTCGGACTACATCCATTCGATCGATCTGGTCCGCGCCAAACCGATCCGCGACCGGCTGCGCGGGCAACCGGCGGCGACGGTGGCCTCGGTATTCGGCGTCGCCGATGAGGATATCAGCATCTACCTGGCCGACGGCCGGGAACTGACCGACAAGGACGCCGGCCGGGCGATCGGGGGCCAGATCATCCTTGATCTGCCCGAAGGGGAATACCAGGCCGCCTGGTTCTCACCCGTCGACGGGACCTACGATCCGCCTTTGGTCCTCCGAGGCGGAAACGGCATGCGCCTAGCCGTTCCAGCCTTCACCCACGACGCTGTGCTGCGGATCAGAAAAAGAGGATAAGCGGCACGCGACATCCCACTGGCTTCGCTCACGTCCTCCCGCGCCGCCGGACGAAGTTGCACCATAAGTAATATAGTTGCCTATTGCGGTTCGACGAACAGGGGTTACATTGATCGGGGACTCTGTGGAGGAGATGCGTATGAAGCTCGGCTTTATGGCTTGGTGTTTTCCGTCGCTCGACCTCGACCGCGTGCTGGCCTGGGCCGTCGAGCGCCGGTTCGAGTGCGTCATTCTCGACCGCTGGCCGTGGGATCTCGCCGAGGCCAAAGACCTTTTGGCCAGATACGACCTGAGCGTCACCGCTTTGGGCACTTCGGTCAACATCCTCGATCCCGACCCAGCCAAACAGAAAGACAACGTCGCCCTGGTCAAGAAGATCATCGCCCACGCAGAGAAGCTTAACGTCCCGACGGTCGAGATGTTCGCCGGACGCAATCCCAACACCCGGGTCGAGGACAACTACGCCCCGTTCAAGAAGGTCATGACCCCCCTCGTCAAGTTCGCCGCCGACCGCGGACGGCGGATCTCGGTCGAGAACTGCCCGATGATGCACGACTCCTGGCCCGGCGGGACCAACATCGCCTATTCGCCGGCGATCTGGGAGCGGATGTTCGACCTGGTGCCGGCTGAGAACTTCGGGTTGACCTTCGACCCGGCCCACTGCGTCTGGCTCGGCATTGACTACCTCGCCGCCGTCCGCGCCTTCGGCGATCGCATCTTCGGCGTTCACGCCAAGGACTGCGAGATTCTCCACGAGGTCCTCGCCGTCGCCGGCATTCTCGGCGACCACTGGTGGCGCTACCGCATGCCCGGATGGGGCGAGGTCGACTGGCCGGCGTTCCTCTCGGCCCTTCACGAGGTCGGCTTTGCCGGCGATCTGAACCTCGAGCACGAGGACGTGCTCTTCGGTTTCGACGATCTGCCCAATTCGCCCGAAAAAGTCAAGCAGGGCCTTCTGCTCGGGCAGAAGTTCCTCAAGCCGTACCTGCCCGATCCGATCTGACCGCACCCGCGGCGGCCCGTCCATACAGGAGCATACACATGGCCACCTCCAAAGCGTCCAGGAAGATCAACCTCGCGATCATCGGGGCCGGCGGCATCTCGCAGGCCGTCCACCTGCCCGGCTTTAAGCTCTGCAAGGACGTTCGCGTCGCCGCCCTGTGCGACGAGTCCGAATCCCTCGCCCGCCGCGTCGCCGAGCCGTTCGGCGTGCCCGCGGTCTACAGCGACTATCAGCGGATGCTGGAAAGCGAACCGCTCGACGCCGTCGTGGTCGCCACGCCGAACTATCTGCACTATCCGATGGTCATGGCCGCTGCGCAGCGGAAGCTGCACGTGCTGTGCGAAAAGCCGCTGGCCCTCGACGCCACGCAGGCCCGCCGGATGCGCGACGCGGTCAAACGGGCCCGCCTGGTGAACATGATCGCCTACAACTACCGCTACGTGCCGGCCATCCGGTTCCTCAAGCAGCTTATCGACGACGGCACGCTCGGCCGGGTCTACCACTTTCGGGCGTTCTACCTGCAGCTCTGGGGCGGCGACGGGGCCTCGTGGCGGACCCGGCGAAAGCTGACCGGCAGCGGCCAACTCGGCGACGTCGGCTCGCACCTGATCGACTACGCCCGGCACCTGATCGGCGAGTTTGACTCGGTCTGCGGCCTGACCCGCACGTGGCTGCCCAAACGCCGCGACCCAAACACCAACCGCTGGGAAAAAACCGACGTCGATGACGCCGCCTCCTTCATGGCTGAGTTCAAGAACGGGGCAGCCGGCGTTTTCGAGGTCACCCGGTTCGCCCCCGGCCGCGGCTGCGGACTCAACGAGCACCAATCCATCGAGATCAACGCCGAAGGCGGCACCGTCGTCTACGACTACCAGAAGCCCGATGAGCTTCAGCTCTGCCTGACCCAAAAGGACATGGCGGCCGCCCGCTTCGTCCGCACCAGCGTGCCCGCTGCGGTCCGCCAATTCTACGGCCCCGCCATCTGGAAGGCTTTTCGCCAGTGTCCGCCATTGGGCTTCCGGCTCAAGCAGGCCCGCGACTTTATCGACGCGATCCGCCATCGCCGTTCGGTCACCCCCAACTTCGACGACGCCCTCCGCGCCCAGCAGGTTATCGACGCCATCCTCCAAGCCGATCGAAGTCGCCGGTGGGTCAAGGTCCCCAGGTAGGCTCGGATCCCCTTGAGCTTCCGGTCCGCGATCCGTGACACGCGGTCCCGTTGCGAATCCAGACGACTGATGCCTACCGATTCTGCCGCCCGGCCAAGCTCGCAACCGGCATAAGCCTATAACCGATTGTAGGGGCGGTACTTGTGGCGACACAGATTCGCCGAACCCCCGGTGATTTTCGCTTGCCATTCTCGGATCGCTGCGATACACTGGGGTCATGTCTAATACCAGTATTAATACCAGTAATCCAGTCTATGCCTCTCTGGTCGAGACCCTCCGCGACGAGATTCACGCCGGCCGAAGCCAGCCGAATCAGTTGATCGGGTCGGAACACGAGATGGTGCGGCGGACGGGCCTCAGCCGCGTATCCGTCCGGCGGGCCATCGACCAGCTTGTCGATGAGGGGTTGGTCGAGCGCCGCCCCGGCAAGGGCGTCTTCGTTCGCGATCGCCATGTGGCCACGCGGCTGGTCGAGATCGTGGTGCCCGACATGACCCGCGAGCCGTGGGTCCGCATCGTTCGCAGCGCCCAGCGGTCCGGGGCCGATCGCGGCATCCAGATCCAGCTCCACGACGCCCACCAGTACGGCGACCTGGACGTGACCCTCCGCGTCCTGGAAAGGCTCCCTGAACTGGCCCCCAGCGGGGCGATACTCGGCTCGATCTGCCACCCGCGCTTCGCCGAACTGATCGTCAAACTCAAGGGGCAGGCCTATCCGTTCGTCCTGATCGGCGAATCCTGGCGCGAAATCGAGGTGCCCACCGTCTCCGCCGACAACCGCGCCGGCGGCTATACCGTCGGGCAGGAACTGGTCCGGCGCGGACACCGGCGGATCGGCTACATCGGCCCGATGGTCGACCCGACGGCACGGCGGCGGTTCGAGGGGCTGCGCGATGCGGTCAACGACGGCGGCGTCGCCTTCGACCGCGCGCTCGTCGGCGACCTGGTGCTCGAAAACCCGCTGGTCAGTTGGGAGCGGGCGGTGGACCAGGCGATCCGACGGATGATGGATCAGCCGGATCGGCCGACGGCCATCCTCTGCTGCACCGACGGGGCGGCGGCTGACGCCTGCCGAACCCTCAAGCGAATGGGCGTGGCGATCCCCAGCGACATCAGCGTGATCGGCTACGACGATGAGCCGATCTGCCGCTACCTCGATCCGCCGCTGGCCTCGGTGCGTCAGCCGGTCGAGCAGATGGGCCAGGCTGCGATGGAGATGCTGATCGGCCGAATGGGCAACCCGCGCGGCGCCATCGAGCACTGCGTCCTGCCGGTCGAGTTCGTCAGCCGCGCGTCACTGGCGGACAGGCTTGCCGATGCCGGAGGAACGCCCGTATGAAACCGAGAGCCTTTACCCTGATCGAGTTGCTCGTGGTGGTGGCGATCATCGCCGTGCTGGTGGCCATGCTGCTGCCGGCGCTGAGTCAGGCCCGCGAATCGGCCAGGCTCATTCAGTGCGACAGCCGCCTGCGGCAGCTCGGCGTAGCCGTGCGAGCCTACCTCAACGACAGCGCCGACATCTTTCCCGCCGGCTGGGATCCGCCGGGCTCCGGCTACTGGTGCATCTGGAATCCCCGCCAGTGCCCGTTCTACCCGTACGTGCACGGCGACGCGCCGATCGCGACGCCCGAGAGCTTCGAGAACAGCCGCAGCATCGTCTTCTACTGCACGGTGGGTGAGCGGCGGGCGACGTTGGCCACCAACGCCACGTACTTCTACAACTGGAAGCTCGGCTGGCACTGGCCGCCGGCCGGGTGGACGGTTCCGGTCAACGTCGATCGTCTGGCCGATCCGACGCGTTTCGGCGTGCTGCTGGACATCGACGACGGCAACTGGGGCGGGTTCCACGGACAGGGCATAACGCCCGTGCTCTGCGCCGACGGCCACGTGGACAATCATTCCGGCTCGCCGACTCCCAGCGTCGACGCGTTCGAGGAGTACATCGGCTCGGGCCCCACCGCCCCTCGAGGCGGCCTTTAGACCTTCGCTGTGAACCGGAGAACTTCATGCGATTTGCTGCCAGTCTTCTTGCGATCTGCCTGCTTGCGGTTCCTTCGTTTGCCATCGGTTCAGACGATACGGTCGTCTTTCGCGACGACTTCGAATCGGCGGAGTATGCGTGGGGATTTTATGAGTCGCCGACCTCGAACGACCTGCCCGCCGGTGTCCAGGAGATCACGCACGAGATCGTCCACGACGGCAAAGGGGCTTTGCTGGGCCGAACCGCGCAAGGCTGCGTCGATCACCTGCGCTTCGACCTCGGCGTCGTCGAGTCCAACAGCGCGCTGAGCTTCTGGTATTATCTGTCTCCCGATTTCACCGGCGACCAGATTCACCTCTACGTGCACTCGAAGACCGACCATCAGCGATATCTCAAAATCCTGCCGCCGACCAAGGGCCGATGGACGAACGCCTCGCTGCACCTGGCCCGCGACGTCTCAGCCGAGCTGATCGACGACGAACTGGCCGGCTTGGAGATCAACGCCATCGGTAAGGGCACGTTCGTGCTCGACGACGTGACGATCGTCAACCGCCCGCACGCGTCGCTGACGCTCGAGTCGCTGGACGCGCCGACGACCGCGACGCTCGGAGACGCGATCCAGGTAACGGCGAGGTTCGCAACCGAAAGCCCGGTCATCTACGAACTGTCCAAACCGATGGCCGAGTGGAACAGCCGCTACACCGCCGCCTTGTTGGCGACTCAGGCCAACCAGCCGGTCACGCTCGAAATCCCCGAATGCGCGCCGCCGGGAACGTACGAGCTGCGCCTCAAGGTTCCCGGTGCGAAGGTCAACACGAACGGCAACGAACCAGCGGCAACCATCGACATCAAAAGCCGCCCGCGTCCCAAACCGCAATCGCCCACCGTCAAGCTGGTCCGCGCAGACGTTCCGCCCGCCGCGTCGCTCGGACAAACGCTGACCATCGAAGCCGAACTCACCGCCGCTGCGCCGCTGCCCGATGGCACACGAGTCTCAATTCTCCTGAAACAGGACCAGGTGCTCTGGCTCGTGCACGATCAGGACCTCCCACCCATTCATGACGGCCGCATCACCTTTCGCGCCGAACTGCCGATCCCAAACGACATTCCCACCGGCCAATACCAAGCCGCCGTCTGCATCGCCGCCCAGGCAACGTTCGACGCGGGCCGCCTCCGCATCGACGACCCCAACGCCGCAGCCTACCCGATCCTCCGACGCGCCCTCGGCTACGGCACGTTCGTCGACGAGCGGCAAGTCCCGCACTTCTGGTACGTCAACCAGGGCAACGCCCTGATCTGGGACGGCCGGCCCTACCTGCCCGTCGGCGGCATGTTCGAAAGCAGATACCTCGTCAGCGGCGGCAACCCGCAGCAGTGGGCCAAGGACCTCCATTCGATAACCCTGCTCGCCGCAAAGGGCGTCCTCGACACCTACGTCAATCCGCCCGCCCGCTTCGGCCACGTGCCAACGTGGATGTGGCAGCACCTGATCGACAGGTTCGAAGACCTCGGCATCCGCTACGGCCTCGAGCTCACCGCCTTCGGCTACGGCAGCCCCGAAACGCACCTCGACGCCTACGTGGTGCGGATGTTCGAGGAAATCGGCGGCCGCAGCCTCGACAGCGGATCGGGCGACGCGGTCCATCTGGGCAACTTCATGATCGACAACATCACCGCCTCGGGCGTCCATCGTCCGGCCAAGCCGATCGAATTCGGCGCCGCCCACACCAAAATCCACCGCGTCAACCACGTCCTCTACGCCCTCGTCGATCGAACCGATCCCGCCCTCGTCGACGTCGGCCAAGCCCTCTTCCGATTCGCCGACAACAAGCTCGACGTGGCGGTCGACCTGACGCTGCCGCGAGAAGGCCACACCTACACCGCCTACCTCGTCCCCAACGTCACCTTCAACGGCCCCTTCGGCAACTACTGGCAACACGGCGCGCGTTTCGCCGATGCGATCGGCCGACACCTCTCGCAGCTGCGCCTGGGCCCGGGCTTCCGATTCATCGTCGATCCGATCGACAACGAGCCCGGCATCTACGGCGACCACGCGGGCTTCTTCTTCCACTTCCCCGAATTCCAAGCCGAGTACGCCGAATGGCTCCGCGCGAAATACCGAAATATCGCCGCCCTGCACGAGGCATGGGCGGTCAGCCCGGCCACGCCGCTCGCCGGCTTTACCTCCGCCGCCAACCTGACCCCGCTCCAGGCCGGACCGCTCAACAGCCCGTGGCAAAACCGCGCCTTCGCCTGGTGCCCGACCAGCAAAACATCGCACGAACTGGACTACGCCACAACCCAGCTCTGGTACGACTACCTCGACTTTCGCCACCACTCGTTCATGGAGCACCGCAACCGTCTCGCCGACGCGATCAAACGCGTCGCCGACGTGCCGATCGTCTTCAAACGCGCCTACATGGACAGCCGCTACGCCGGCAACACCCGCCTGCACGGCGGCTTCGACGGCGTCGGCATCGAAGACTACGGCTCCGGTGATCGCCTGACCTACATCGCCCTCGAAGGCCACGGCAGATGCGCCGACTCGATGCGAACGCTCTGGTGCCTCACCACCGAAACCCACCACGAAGGCGGCATGCACTTCGACTACGTCGGCTACCGATCCGAAGCCGACATGGTCGATACCTTCAGCCGACAGATCGCCGGCGGCTCCAAAGGCATCTACCACTTCCTGCTGAGCACCTCAGCCGGCTGGGAAAACCACGCCCTCGTCAACGACCCCAAACAACTCGACTGGATGCGGACCTTCGCCCAGCGCCTCGCCGCCCGCGCCGACCAAATCGCCGACTACGCGCCCAACGTCCACTGCTCGTGGCCCGCCGGCGGCATGTGGTGGCGAATCCCCAACGACCGCACCGCCTTCCTCCGCGACGACTACCACGGCGGATTCTCCGTCGAAGCCGACGACGGCACGTGGTTCACCGCCACCTACGAACCGCTCCGCCATCACAGCCGGATCGTCCTGGTCAATCTCGAAAACGCCCCAGCCACCGTCCGCTACGGCCCGACCTTCGAAAAACTCCTCGCCGACCCCAGCCGCCAAATCATCTACGCCGGCCTCCGCCGCGACCTCGGCGCCCTGTCCATCGACAGCTACTTTACCGACCGGTTCATCACGATCGACAACGCCGCCGCCCAGGTCCTGACGCCCACGCCCACCAGCACCATCCTCCGCCAGACCCCAGACGGCGAAGTCTGGGCCCTCGCCGACGGACGCCTCCAGATCGTCAGCCGCGCCGACCTCTACGCCAACCTCGGCTCAGACCCCCAAATCAAACACATCCAACCCAACGGCGGCCCCCTCACCGACGTCATGCACGAAATCCTCGAATATCCGAAAGACATGCCGAAGCAGTAGCAAGGCCCACCGACCCGCCTTACCTACGCCGCCGGATTGCGCCATGAAGTCAACTGCAGGCTGAGCTAGCACACCAAACAGCAGACTGCAAACGCGGCAGACGATGGCGGGGAGGGCGAGGGTTCATGTTGTGAATTGACTGCAGGTCGGGGTCGGTTACAATAGGACCGCGGGATCGTCTGCCAGGGCAATCGTTGTGAATTGACTGCAGGTCGGGGTCGGTTACAATCTCGCTGCCGGTCAAGATCACCGACGGCAAGTTGTGAATTGACTGCAGGTCGGGGTCGGTTACAATGACACATTATGATTATGCCGATATAGTCAGTTGTGAATTGACTGCAGGTCGGGGTCGGTTACAATTCACCTACGACGTGACGTGCAAGCTTGTCGTTGTGAATTGACTGCAGGTCGGGGTCGGTTACAATTGGGACGTGATGAAGGCCACCGAGCAGCATGTTGTGAATTGACTGCAGGTCGGGGTCGGTTACAATACGCCAGAGGTTACTGCCGGGCTGCTGAAGTTGTGAATTGACTGCAGGTCGGGGTCGGTTACAATCCGCAGGCCGACACACAACTGCCACCACCAGTTGTGAATTGACTGCAGGTCGGGGTCGGTTACAATGAGTTGCAGCGTGGCCTCGCCGCCATCGGCGTTGTGAATTGACTGCAGGTCGGGGTCGGTTACAATTGTTTCGGCGAATGCTGGGCTTGTACTAGAGTTGTGAATTGACTGCAGGTCGGGGTCGGTTACAATACAGTTGGCGGTTGACATAGATAAAGCAGCGTTGTGAATTGACTGCAGGTCGGGGTCGGTTACAATGCACATTCGATGATCACTGGGTTTCTCAATGTTGTGAATTGACTGCAGGTCGGGGTCGGTTACAATGTCGAGCCGTGCATCAAGGCGGGTACGTCGGTTGTGAATTGACTGCAGGTCGGGGTCGGTTACAATGAATCGTGCTCGTTCCGCCGACTCTGCGGGTTGTGAATTGACTGCAGGTCGGGGTCGGTTACAATGAGCCAAAGCCGCGAATCGCTGGCCGTTAGTTGTGAATTGACTGCAGGTCGGGGTCGGTTACAATTCTGGCTTGTGTGGAGGAGCCACCAGATGTGTTGTGAATTGACTGCAGGTCGGGGTCGGTTACAATCGGCTTTCAGATCGCCGTACCAGTAACAGCGTTGTGAATTGACTGCAGGTCGGGGTCGGTTACAATACGTGGGCCTGGGGATGATCGGCCAGCACGGTTGTGAATTGACTGCAGGTCGGGGTCGGTTACAATGCTTCGAGATACGCGGCAACGCTTCCAACGTTGTGAATTGACTGCAGGTCGGGGTCGGTTACAATCCGTCCCACTCGGTCAGTTTGTGGCCGACCGTTGTGAATTGACTGCAGGTCGGGGTCGGTTACAATGGATTGGAAACCTAAACGACGATTGGAGGAGTTGTGAATTGACTGCAGGTCGGGGTCGGTTACAATCCTGCCCCATGTACTGCTCGCACGATTCCAGTTGTGAATTGACTGCAGGTCGGGGTCGGTTACAATCGGCGTGGTGCTCGACCCGTTTGGCGGGTAGTTGTGAATTGACTGCAGGTCGGGGTCGGTTACAATTCGGGGACTTGCCGTAGACCTCTTCGACCTGTTGTGAATTGACTGCAGGTCGGGGTCGGTTACAATTCGACCCGCGACAAAAGTGCAATTGCATCGTTGTGAATTGACTGCAGGTCGGGGTCGGTTACAATGAAACGCAATGATGTGGTAGCGATCAATGAGTTGTGAATTGACTGCAGGTCGGGGTCGGTTACAATCCGGGCCAACCCGACCGTCAACGCCATTCTGTTGTGAATTGACTGCAGGTCGGGGTCGGTTACAATTCCGCCATGGCGGACGCCATGAACGAATTGGTTGTGAATTGACTGCAGGTCGGGGTCGGTTACAATCTACGTGGACACCGCCAACCTCTGGCACCAGTTGTGAATTGACTGCAGGTCGGGGTCGGTTACAATACCCGCCCTGCAAGTCCAGCGGCGGCAGGGGTTAAGGGCGATTCGAAGGTCAGAAAAGCTCGAGTTGCTTGGGGGCCGGCGGCGTTGGTTTGCGCATTTTTCCCCAGAAAATCCTCATCTTCTCGAACTGCTTGTCGGTGATGCATAGGATTCTCACCTCGCCGTCATCCGGCAGAAACGACGCCACGCGATCGGCATGCACAGCCGTGTTTTCCTCGCTGGCGCAGTGCCGAACATACACCGAATATTGTATCATGGTAAACCCGTCCTTGATAAGGTTCTTTCGGAAGGTCGCGTACGCCTTTCTGGCTTGACGGGTGTCGGTGGGCAGGTCGAACATGGCGATCACCCACATGGCCCGGTATCCGGAGATTCGCATGGCTGGGGGATCTCCAAAGTCTTCTGTTCGCCAGCAAAGCATCGGGCCAGCGAAGCGGTCATCCGCGGCAGCGCCACCATGAAGGGTCCGGCGGTATCCCCAAGTTGGACCGTATCGGTCAGCACAGCCAGGAGATGGGCTTTGACGTCCCGGTCGATCTCGGTCTTACCATCGAGGGCAATCTGTCTGGCCCGCGCGTCAACCATCGGTCGGAACGGCTCCATCAGGTCGTCCGCCAGCGCGTAGGCGTTGTATTTGTTTCGGTGATGGATGCCGATCGATGGATGCAGGCCGGAACAGCACAGGGCGCGGGCGACGGCGGCCCGCAGGACGGCGTAGCCGTAGTTGAGAAAGTTGTTCGGCGCATCGCCCTCGCGCTTGCGCCGAAAGCGGCTATCGCAAAAGATGGCCTGCCAGTAGATGCGGGCGGCCTGGGCCTCGACGTTGGACGTGTCGGCGGACTTGACGCGGTAGGTGAGGGCGATGAGGCGGCTGTAGTCCGGATGGTCCTTGCCGAGCAGGTCGGCCTGATGGCGGATTTTGGCCTGGACGATCTGTTTCCAGAGCTGTTTCTGAAGAGGCAGCTTGGCCGCGATCTGCTCCCGAAACCGCTGGGTCTGGACCAGATTGGCTGAGAATGGCACGAGCATCCCAGCGGGTAGGTGATCCGGTCCGCACAGCAGGATGACCGCCTCCTTTTCCAGAAGCGCCGTCAGCACCTGGCCGGAGACGGACACAGCGGGCTGATCGAGGACGAGGACCCCGATATCTTCGCACGGAATCGAGACATCGTCTTGCCCTTCCCGCTGAAGGATCATCTGTTCTTGCCGCAGCGACAGGCGGCACGGACTGGATGAGATTTCGACGGTCCGCTTAATCATTCGCCGGGCGCATTCTGCCGAGGTAGTCGACGGTTACCTTATATCCGTCAAGGGTGTTGGGGCTCTTGCGCAAGACTGTGCGCGGGTCATCAACCCTGGAATCTGTATGGAGTCGAAGAATGACTCTGGTATTCCCTGCATCAAGCTTCTGGACCCGATACAGCACATACTGTCCATCCACCTTAACGTGGACCAGTTCATTGGTGCTAAGCGACATGACGAATCTTCTTCCTGATCCATGGTCGCGGTTGATTAGGGGGAGACCTCTTTGAACGCGTTGAGCGGCGTCGAACATGGACACGACCACGCCATCTCGCTTAGCCACCCGCTTGGCGTCGGTGTACTCGAAGATTTCAATGTGGTGGTTGGACCCAGGCTTGACGTACCGGTACGGCTTGCCCGTTCGGGTCTTCATCTTTGTCATAGGGATCAGATTCGTAAACGTGTCCCGGATACGGACTTTCTTGACGGGCACTCCGGATGGCATCGTTAGAGGTTCGGCAAAAACTTCCGTGGGAATATTCGAGGGCGGATTGTTGGGATCAAGGCCCTTCTGTTTGAGGCGCTCCATCACGAGATTGCGGATGGCGGGATCAACGATCTGCGCGATCATGGGCCCTTTGAGGTCTCGCACCGACTTACGGTAAGCATAGACGTTCTCCTCGGCGGTCGGTCCGTAGGCAGTTTCCTCATGTAAGGCCCCGTAGACCTTCCGTAGCGGCCTGAAGGAGACGTTGATGTCGTTGATCCGATTGGCGACATCATCGCGAAAGCGCTCCCAGGGAAACGGCAGAGGATCACGGACAATCCCTTTTGTGCGGGCAAGTTGTTGCAGGTGCGAAGGCGTGGTCAGGGCGACGACGACGGCATCCACAGCATGGTGGCGGTGGTCGTCGCGATTCTTGGTGAACCCGCCGGTATGGTTCAGAATCTGATTAAGACCCCAGTGGTGGCGAAGCTCAGCAGTGACCTGGCCGCGGGTGCAATCAACATCCATAACAAGCGACTGCAAGTACCTGCGCACTTCGCGGCTGATGTATCGGGTGTCGTTCAGTTGCCGGTCGATGCACTGGCCCAGATCAATCGCCTGCTGGGTGAACTTTCGGCGTTTGCGCCACGGGAGCGGCTTGATCGCCTGGAGCATGCGTTCGTACCGGTCGGGAAAGGCGGCCAGCCACTCCTGAGGGGTCTGGTTTCCCTTTTCCCGGTTCGCTGACGTGAAGCAAACGACCTTGTTCATCATCGAGTCGTCCAACGATCGCGGGTAAGGAAGGATGTGATCGACCTGAACGTCGGAACTGAAAAGCTGGCTCCTGGCGATGGTGTTGCCGGTGTAGGGACACGTCTGGCCCTGTTCGTTCCAGAGGCGAAGCCGCTGGATATCGTCGCGGCCGGGATTGGTGATCCCGTATTCGCTTCGGATGCTCTCGCGGACTTCTTCGCGCTCCCGCTCGTTTTTGAGCATCCGAAGGTGCAACTCGTTACGGTCATCGACCGATCCGTGCATGTCGCGGGCAAGCTCAACCACGATCCGGGCCGGTTTGCCGTACTCCCGGATGATCGCGTTGACGACCTTTCGGACCTCGTGAAGGCTTTTCTTGACAATGGGATTGCGGATATCCGGCGGTTGCGGAAGCCGGTCGTGATTGTCACCGGCCTTCTGATCGGGACGAAGGTATCCAGCCTTCTTCACAGCGTCGGCCATCCGTTCGCCCTGCTCCATGAACGGCAGAAGCTTCAGGATGGCCTTCTTCGAGAGGTGCAGGTAGCCATCGGGCAGGTCGATCTTGAGAAGCGCCTCAATCTGCTCATCGTCGGCAGCCCACTCTTCCCCTGCAATCCGGCGAAATTCGTTTGGGTCCTCGATTTCCAGCAGAGCTTCAGTGATGCGGTCGCGGTGAGCCTGCATTTCGGCCCAGCGTTTCCTGCCGAACGCCTTGGCAAGGCCCGCTTCCATGAGGTTGCCCTTCAGGCTCTTGCGTTTCCCTTCCTCGTAGTTGAAGGTTTGCGTTTCAAGCAGACCGAGCGCCTTGCGGATTTGGTCGAAGTCCATCTTCGCTCTGGTTCCAAGGACCTCAACCAGGGTTTGCCGCTGATCGGGAGCCAGAGGCATGCTTGACCCGTCGGGGTTGATGATCTGGAGGTTGTTGATGTCCTGAAGCATTCGGAACTGCTGGGCGTGCCAGTCGGCCTTCGGACATCGGCGCTGGTCGGTCTCGAACTCGCAGAAGCCGATCAGTTCATCCTGAACCCGCAAGGGGAGTTGAAAGAAGATTACCTCGTCCGCCAGCTTCTTCTTGAGTTCATCAGAGAGGATTGGCCCGTGGTATTCCGTTTGCCTGGCCCAGATTAGATCGAATTCCCGCTGATACATCTCGCGTCGCGTATAGCGATTTCGAATGCGTTCGGACCTTCCAAGCCGATGCAGGTATTCGCCAAGGGTTCGGCATTTCGCGGAAGCGATCTGCTCTTCGAGCTCCGTGATGGACTTGAGGACTTTGCCATCCTCTCGGGACTTGCCGGACTTGCGATTCGACTTGAATCCCCTGCGCTGGTTCAGGTGATACAGGACCCGCCCAAGTTCGTGAGGGGCCAGCCGCTCATCGAGCGCTTTGGCGCGGAGTTCGTACGGGTCAAGAAGACACAGACTCCGAAAGCTCTGGTCGTCGTCGGGCCACAGACCCGCTTCCTTCAGGATCGCCACGAGTCGGCCTTTCCGCCTTCTGCGACGTTCCTTGATGCGTCTTGCCCCGCGAGCTTCCCGGCGGGTCATGTTCTTGGACTTTTCAAGACCCTTGGTGTCCCGATCCACTCCCTCGGGAAAGATACGCACTCCAGCGTCAACCAGCGAGACTTCTCTGTCGCCTTCCTGCCCGAGAAGTGCCCATCCTATCGATGTTGGCCCTAGATCCAGCCCCAGCACGTATGGAACCATGCCGCATCTCCTTCAACTGCCGCCCTGTTCGCGTTTCCAGCCCACGCGGATGAATTGCATCATCTCAGAAAACGCTTGACAAGTCCAGCGTTTCATGGGAAGATAAGGGCATTGTAACCGACCCCGGCCTGGTGTCTTCTCACAACAAGTGACTTGTCACTTGCTGTGGCAAGATCACGCAGGCTATGCCCCCGATCGTCGGAAACGACGATCGGGGGCACCTTTTTTGCGGGATTGGGACTCGGTTTGCCGTGGGTTTGGGAGTTCGACGACAGGTCCGCCTTACGCCCAGGCGTCGCCGCGGATGGTGGTGCGGGGTTTGATGCCGGAGATGCCGGGGACCATGGTGCCGCCGGGGCTGAGCACCGGGAACCAGCTACGAAAATCGCTGCTGAGCTGGCCGTTCTGGATCAGCTCAGCCATGCCGCTCTGGCAGAGGCACTGCGGATCG
>JAAYCJ010000356.1 GCA_012729815.1 Phycisphaerae bacterium
AGAGCCGCATGCCGCTGGTGGTCTACCAGAACGACGAGGTCGGCGTCCGGCTGGAACCGCGGACCATCGCCAAACTGCCGAACGTGCCCGGCGTCATCGGGATCAAAGCCTACATGCCGTTCGTCCAGGTCCAAACCGCCCACCACCAAGCCGCCAGGAAAAACCGCTTCGCCGTAATGAGCGGCGACGAGTCCGTCTTCGGCCCGGCCCTGCTGGGCGGCATCCGCCACTTTACCATGGGCGGACCGGGCAACCTGTGCCTGCGGGCCTGCGTCGATCTCTATCGGACAGCCGTCGCAGGCGATTGGAGCGGCGCGGCTGACAAGCACCGGCGGCTGGTGGAGTTTTACGACGCCCTCTATTCGCCCGTGCCCTCAGCCTACGTAGCGGTTAAATACGCGATGGCCCGGCTGAAGATTTGTGAGCCGTTCGTTACGCCGCCGCTTCAGCCGCTGACGACGGACCAGAAGAAGGCGGTCGAAAAGGCGTTGAAAGAGTTTTCCGATGTGGTGGACCCGGTGTAGGCGAAAGGACGAGCGATGGCCAGCATAACGCGGCAGCGGTTGGCGAACGATTTTCGTGCGTTGGGACTTTCAGCCGGCGATGCCGTGATGATGCACAGCTCGCTCAGCGCGCTGGGCTTGGTCGAGGGCGGGGCTGAGACGGTGATTGACGCGATCCTCGAGGCGATCGGGCCGAAAGGAACGCTGATGGTCCCAGCGTTTCGCGACAGCGTCTGGGGCGATCCAGCGGATTTCGCCATCACCGATGGCTGCCCGTGTCCGCAAGCGTTGTGCCCCAGCGCTCAGCCGGGTTTTCAAGGGGTGATCGCCGAGACGCTGCGCCGCCGGCCTGGGACGCTGCGGAGCTGCCATCCGACGCATTCGTGGGCGGCGCTGGGACCGATGGCCGAGAAACTATTGAGCGGGCATCGCGGTTCGCCGACGCCGTGCGGGCCGGGTAATCCGTTCGAGCCGCTGGTCGAGTTGGACGGCCAGGTGCTGATCCTCGGCGTGCAGGTCAACACGGTTACGCTCTGGCACTATTACGAGGAAATCCTCCGCGTTCCGTACGTCGGCCACTATTGGCCGAAGCAGCGGCATCTGAACCACTGCGTGCCCGGTTTGCGGATCCAGTATCAGTATCCCGGGTTGATGCAGGACGTCTGCCGGGCCGCTGGGATTCTGACCGTCGGGCCGGTCGGCAAGAGCACGTCGGGCCTGATGCGGGCGCGACAGTTCGACGCATTCATGGCCACCGCGATGGCGGACGATCCGTTCTGCATGGTGCTTCGGCCGCCGGACCGCCGGTGCGGCGATCTGGCCATTGACGCGCTGCAGAAAGCCGCGGCGATGCTGCGGGCCTGGCGTCAGGGGCCGAAGCGTCCGCAGCGCAGCTTCGACTCGCCCGTCGAGCCGATCGTCGCCGCCGGACCGGACGACGTGGTTCGGCGCGACTGCCCGGCGTTCGCGGGCGACCACGACGCAGGCGGCCGGAGCGTTCCGATGTGCCGGGCCAATGGCCGGCACCCGGACTACTTCCGGTTCGGCGGCGTCTTCAACGAGATCGGAATCACCACCTGCGGCCGCTGTCCGTGGCACCAGAAGTTTCCCCTGTAATAAGGTAGCTCCAACATGAACGCCCAATTCCTCGCCGGCGCAGCCTCGGGCTCGATCATGCCCGAGCGCGACATGATCGACAACTCGATCCACTCGTGCATGACGGTGCGGTTCGATGAGCCGGGAAGTCCGTTGCGGGCCAAGGCTTTGGCCCTCTCGTTCGGCGAACGG
>JAAYCJ010000357.1 GCA_012729815.1 Phycisphaerae bacterium
CGAGCGTGCCGATCTACTTCGAAGAAATTGTTACCTTGTGCTGCCCTGGGCCCACCTCCACCGCGAGCAGCGTCCACTGGCGCCAGTCGTCGACCACCTTCGGCTCAACCGCTTGGCCGTCGACGTGAACCGCGGGAGCATCCATAGTTGCGGCAATCCGCAACTGGGCCGGCTGTCCTTCGGCATTGACCGCGATCGTCGCCGTCTCCGCCATCCGGTCCCACCGGCCGGACTCGATGTACGCCGGCGACCAATCAATCAGCCGGACCGGACAGTCCCACGACAGCATCGCCGCCGCCACGTGGGCGTCGCGCAGCATGTACCGCTGGTGATAGTTTTTCAGCAGGTCAAACCCGCTTGCCCGCAACTCCTCGGTCAGGTACGCCCGCAGCATCGCGTGCGGCATCACGCGGACCGGGTCGTGCCGGATGAAACCCTCGTTGGGGCAAAGCGAGATGAACTGCGTTTCCCACGGCACGATGTCGTCCCACGCGCGGTGCGCGATCACGTCCAGCGTCTCCGGCTGGGCGCTCTGCGGACCGATGCAGCCGGTCCGCCACCACGGGTCCTTGGGCGAAAATCCGAACGCATCCGCGCTGACCGTGTTGAACGAACCCACCCAGCGCTCGCCAAATCCGTTGCACAGGACACCCCCATAGACTTCCTGGTGGCAAAGCTGACCCGCCCAATCCACGAAGCCGAACTTGGCGATCATCGGCACCGCGTTCTTGGCCAGCAAATACGCCCCCAGGTCCCGCTGGAAATCCGTGCCAAGCCGATTGGCCAGGTAGCGGAACCCGACCAGCCCGGCGTAACCCGCCGTCGGCATGTCGCCGTGGTACATCTCGCCCGCCTCGCGGGCCCCCGGCCCCATCATCACCCAACTGTGCAGTGCCTCCCAGTAACTCGCCATCGAACGGATGGTCGGCCAATGGTCAGCCATCGTCGGCCACATCGCTGCGTACTTGGCGTGCGTGTACAAACCGTACAGCACCAACCCCTGCCAGTAGTCGATGTCGGCGATGCCTTCGCCGTTGATCACGTAGTCCGGCGAGCCATAGCTCGTACACGCCACGTACTGGGCGCCGGTGACCGGGTCGTGACGATAGCGGTAGTTCTGCGGGAACAGCGAACCCATCACGCTACAGCGGGTCAGTTCGCGATACCGCTGATGGACCTGGTCGCTCATGTAGTTCGACGCCCGCCATCCTCCAGCCGAAAAATCATGGGCGGAGCAGTGCGGGAAGATACCCGGCGCCCAGGTGTTCGGATCGGCCGCCGGACCGAACCGCGTCTCGACCTCCTCGGCGCTGAGCGATCCGACCAAATTCTCATGAAGCCAACGGTGCTCCTCGGTGGGTTCGGCGGCCAGCGGATAGTAATCCCACGCCCGCGGTATCGGCAGCTTGTAGTCCACCCGATCGCCCTGCCGCGCCCGGTACGGACCCCACTTGGTCACCAGGTCGAAGTCTTCGACGTCCTTGAGGCAATCAGCGGGCAAATGGCCCTGATCGACGCAGTAGGACACCAGCGGCGGGATCGGCGAGTACCGCGCCGGCTCGGTGTTCCAGTCATCCTGCCACGGCAGGAACTCGATCTGGTCGCGGATCAGCACGTCGCCGCCCGACACCGCGAACGTTTCAACGCACTTCCACGCATAGGCGGCCAGCGGGTCGGCGAACCGGTTAA
>JAAYCJ010000358.1 GCA_012729815.1 Phycisphaerae bacterium
ACGCATCTCCGGCGCGTCCGGACCCAAAATCAGCGTGTTCTCCGGAAACGAATGCTGCGGTGCCTCAGCCGAGGCCGCGCCCGCGGCCAACAGACAAAACAACACCGGGAATACATGTCGCGATTGGATCATCGGTCGCTCCTTATGGCTTCCTGTGGTTGCAGGGATACTCATCGAAATAGCTGCGGATCGTCAAGCGGTAAAGGTCTCACCACCAGCGAACATCGCTGTTGGTGGGTTCGTCATCGCGGTAGCGCGGTCCATATCCCCGGTCGGCGATCCATCGAACGTTGCCCGCGACGTACAGGAAATTCGCCCCGTTGCCGTGGTCCTGGCTCAGGTAGTCCTGCCGCCACGTCTCAGCGTCCAACCGCCAGTCGCCCCCCGATAGCCAACTCTGGTAGGGACAGGTCGCCCCATCACGCCACCAGTTGCAAAACAACAGTACCCGCACCGTATCGCCGTTCGTGCCGCGATTGCGCCGGCCGTTGCGCCCGCCCCACCCATCGTTCCACGCCGTGCTGTTGTGAATCGACCACGAAAACGAATAACCGCGCCACCGCGTCGGCTTCCAGTCCCGCAGGTGCTCAGGGCAATAGAAAACGCGGTAGACAGCGCCGCGCGACGTCAGCGACTGGTCCCTGATCTGGAACATCCGGTTGATCTGGTGGCCCCAGGATTCGCTATAGTTCCAGCGTTCCCCATAGTACGCAGCCGGAAGCCAATCCTCATAGGCGTCCATATAGAGCTGAAAGCCGAGTCCCAACTGCCGCAGGTTCGACTGGCACTCCACCGTCCGCGCCTGCTTGCGCGCCTGCTGCAGCGCCGGCAGCAATATCGACACCAACACCGCGATAATCGCCACCACCACCAGCAACTCAATCAAGGTGAATCCGCGAATGTCCCTCGTCGCGCCGATCTTCATGCCGATTCCCTCACAATCAACTTCGTCGCAAGGTGCACCCGCCGCCCCGGCGGCTCCTTCTTATCGATTATCGCCAGCACCATCTCCACCGCGCTGTGGATCATCTGCCGGCGGTCCTGAGCGATCGTCGTCAGCGACGGACAACAGTACGCCCCCGCCTCCGTCCCGTCGATCCCGATCACCGCCACCTCATCCGGTACAACCACCTTCTCGTCCCGCAGCCCGCGCAAAAATCCCATCGCCCCGTGATCGCATGAGTAGATCACCGCGGTAGGGCGGTCCGCCCTGCGGGCAAACTCCCGGCCGCACTGACGCGAGTCCTCGGGTACGCTCCGGCCGACCAGCACCTCGGGTTCAGTCCCATGCCCCCGGCACGCCGCGTCAAACGCCCTCAGCTTGCCGTCAACCGCCGGATTGACCGAACGTGAACGGACATATGCGACCCGCCGATGCCCCTTGTCGGCCAGCCGCGAAATCGCCTCCTCCATCCCCGGCTGCCAGTCCGACGCCACCGACGAGAGCCCCTCGACCTCGTCCGACATTGTCACCAGCGGATACTTCTCAGCCAGGATCTGACGGTAAAGCGGACTGTCCGGCTGGAACGCCGACCCGCCGAACAGAATCACCCCGTCAACCCCCCGTCCCATAAGGGTTTGCAGGCAATCCAGGTCGTTCTCCCCCGTCCGCCACGGCGTCACCGAAATCAGCAGGTGATACCCCCGATCCTCAACCTCCCGAAGCGCCATATCCGCCAACTCGTTGTAGTGCGGCGAGATGATCTGACCGCACTGAAAACCGATCGTGTTCGTCCGACCCGTCACCAGCGCCCGGGCCGAAAAAGACGGCCGGTAGTTCAGCTCCCGCGCCACCGACAAAACCCGCTGACGAGTCTCCTCCGATATCCGTATCCCCGATCGCTTGCGATTCAAAACGTACGCAACCGTCGTCTTCGTCACCCCCACCCGACGGGCAATGTCCGAAAGCGTCGCTGCCATCGGAAAAATGCTCCTAAATGCCTGAAAAGACCAGCGTTATACCAGTTGACGTCAGCATTGATCGATACACGTTTACCGTTTAACGCCACCATCGTACCAAATCCGCCTCGCTCTGTCAATAGGGGGATAGTCCCGGAAGAACAACGGAAAAGCGCACCGCCCGGACCCGATGCGGCAGACCCTTACCGCCGATGCGGCTGCTTGCCCGACTGCCATGCCTCGACGATCCGCCGCCCCGACGGCCACTGAAACGCCAGGCAAACCAGCGTCACCAGCCACAGCGGCAGCAGCAAACCCGCGTTCCCGCCCAGCAGGATCACCACCAGCATGAACATCCCGGTCCCCTCAGCCAGCGCCGACCCGATCACCCGAAACGAAAACACCTTCACCGCCGCCGCCGATACGCTCTCCTGGCCGCCCACCTTCCGCCGCTCCAACGACCGCAGCACCACCCCGCCCACGATCGGCGCCGCCACCGAAACCGCCGCCATCACTTCGAGCATCCGCAGCGCCACAGCCTCCGACGCCAGCGGACCCATCGAAAGCGCGACGATCAGAAAAACGACCTCCCCAAACGCCATCGCCCCAATGATAAGCCGCAGCGTCAACACCTGCGGCCGAACCTCATCCACTAACGCATCCGGCGATTTCCGCAACTCCGTCATCTCGGGCTCCTCGATCACACGCCCGCGTCCGCTGATCCCGCCACAACCTCACGACGAACGCCAACCCGCAATACCTTCAACGCCCCCCCGTCATCGCGATCAGCCGCTCCGCGTTCCCGCAAAACAGCTTCTCGATCTCCGCCCGCCCGTAACCGTGCCGCCGCACCGCCCGCCGAAACGCCCGCAGCGACTCGTACCGCACAAACGTCATCTCCGGATTGCAGTGCGAAAGCCCCAGCGTGTGATTCCCCTCGTTCAGCTCCGCCCACGCGTACCCGAACGTGATGTACTTCCCGCGCGTGATCCCCACCGGTACGTCGTCGCTTCCGTACATCACCCGCTCCGGACCCGCGACCGATAGCAGCACGTCCATCGCGTCCGCGTCGCACACCGATGAAATCTCATACCACAAATTCGGCATCTCCCTCAGCCGCTCAGCCGCCAGCAGCAGCGGCCGATCGTAATAGCTCCGTGCGCAGTGCGCCAAAACCCACTGCACCCGCGGATATTTCCGCGTCAACGCCTCCAGATCCTCCAGATTCTCCGGATCGGCGATCGACCGCGACTTGCTCAGGTGCAGCATCACCATCAACCCGAACCGGTCCAGCACCTCGATCTGATATTCCGGCAGAAAATCGCAGATCCGGCACTCCACCGCGTCCCCGCTCACCGCGTGCATCCGGTACGGCTTCGCCCCGGCAAATCCCTGCCGCGCCACCCGCTCCGCCATCGCCTCACCCGTCAACTCCGGCCTCACCAGCATCAACCCCGCCGACTTCGCATCCCGACCCGCCTGCTCAGCCAGATAGTCGTTCCCCTGATCCAGCGGACAAACCTGCAACGGATTGCCGAACGCGATCCGATGAACCTCCCGACCGGGAAACAGCATCCGGTCAATCGCCTCCAGCGTCTCCCAATCCGCCAGCGGATACGTCGCGAATGGCCCCTCCGGCGCCGCATTCCCCGCCCGCCGCCAAACCTCCGGAGTCCAGTCATAAACGTGCGTGTGCGCGTCAATCACCCGATCCGGCACAAACCCAGCCAACTCCTCATCCCATATCCGCCGATCGATCTCACGCAACCCAATCTGCAAACCCACCGTTCTCTCCTTAATCAAGACGTGCAAACCACTCTACCCAACAGACCAACGGCAAGCAAGAC
>JAAYCJ010000359.1 GCA_012729815.1 Phycisphaerae bacterium
CGCCCCTTCGTCCAGGGGCTTGTGCCCCTGGCTACATTCTTACGCCCCTTTGGGGCTAGGGGCTCACGCCCGTGGCTACATGCTTACGCCCCTTCGTCCAGGGGCTTGTGCCCCTGGCTACATCCTTGCGCCCCTTCGGGGCTGATCAGGGCGGGTGGGGAAGGTTTGGTCCCAGTGGGTGCGGCGTTGTGAGGGGCTTTGTCCGAAGTAGCGGCGGAAGGTTTTGGCGAAGTGGAAGGGGCAGGGGTAGCCGGTCTGTTGGGCGACGGCTTTGATCGGGAGGTCCGTGGTGAGCAGGAGGTGCTGGGCGAGAGACATGCGTTTGTTGAGCATGTAGCGGTAGGGGCTCAGGCCGGCGTGGCGTCTGAAGAGGTGGTGGAAGTAGTTGGGGGCGAGGCCGGCTGCGCGTGCGACGGTTTCGAGCGAGGGGCATTGCTGATGGTGGCGGTCCATGTAGGCGATGGCTGGGGCGAGGGGTTGGTGTGTGTCGGTGTCGGCGTCGGAGGGTTGGTGGACGGACGCGATCACGCGGGCGAGGATGTCCTGGATGAACGCGTGGAGGCGGAGTTGGGCGGGCGGCGCTGACTGGGTCAGTATCCGGCGGTCGATGTTTTCGAGGAGGTCGCGCCAGTAATTCGGGAGGTCGTTTGCCCAGCTGTGGAGAGGGGCGGCTTGGTTCAGGGCGCGGGTGAGGGTGAAGTTGGTCGGGTTGAGGTGAAGCCAGCGGACGCGCATGGAGTCACAACCGTAGCGTCCGAGGTGGTAGCCGGAGAAGAAGTAGACGCGGCCGGGCTGGAGGCGATGGTCGCGGCCGGCGATCTGGAGGCGGGAGCGTCCGGCCTGGAGGTAGTAGATCATGTAGCAGGCGTATGGGCCGTGGCCGTTCCATTCGCGGCTGCAGAGGGTGTCGCCAGCGTCGAGGAGTTCGTAGTCCGTGGCCATGATCGTAAGATTATACATGGGAATAGTAAGTAATGCCATGTTAAAGCCCGGCTATTGTGTCTAGGGTGGTAATAAAGTACATGCCATCGGAGAACAGGAGACTTGCATGAACGGCCGGGAGCGTTTTGTCCGTTACATGAATTACGAACCGGTGGACCGTCCGCCCGTTTTGGTTTTGGAGCCGTATGAAGTGCCGGCTTTGGAGCGGTGGCGTGGTGAGGGGCTGCCGGAGGATCAGAGTCCGCAGGAGTTTCTGGGGCTGGATGAGTTTTGTTTCGTTCCGTTGTCGTTTTATCCCCATCCGGAGTTTCCGATTCGGAGGCTTGACGAGGATGAGGAGTATGTGGTTGAGACGGATTGGATGAACACGACGGTTCGTCGGCGGAAGGAAGCTCCGACGATGTATTACGGGCACATCGATCATCCGGTCAAGAGTCGGGCGGATTGGGAGGAGTACCGGCGGCATTTTGAAGCCGATTGGGCGGTTCGCGGGTTGAGCGAGGAGGCGGTGCGGGCGTTGAACGAGTCGGATCGGCCGGTGTATCTGCCGCTGTATCCTTTTTTCTTCCGGTTGGGGTTTTACGCTTTGGGGATGGAGCGGTTTTTGACGGCGTTTTACGACGATCCGAGTCTTATTCACGAGATGTTTTCTGATTGGACTGATTTTGTGTGCGGTTTACTTCGGCCGGCGTTGTCGCGGGTGAAGGTCGATATCGCGATGTTCGCGGAGGATCTGGCGTTCAAGACGAGCACGCACATCTCGCCGGGCGTATACGAGGAGTTCTGGTATCCGTATCAGGATCGGGTTGTGGCGCTGCTGAAGGAGTTCGAGGTTCCGTTTGTGGGTCTTTGGACGGCTGGGAATATCAATCCGCTGGTGGAGGGTCTGCTGGAGCACGGGATCAACTGCACGTGGCCGCTGGAATGCCAGGCGGTTGGGATGGACCCGTTTGAGTTGCGGCGGCGGTACGGCCGGTCGCTGCGGCTGGGCGGAGGGATCGCGAAGGAGGCTTTGATCGCGGGTCCGGAGGCGATCGATCGCGAGATCGATCGGCTGATGCCGTTGATTCGGGAGGGCGGTTTTTTGCCCTCGCTGGATGATATGGTTCCACCGGAGGTTCCGTTTTGGCATTATCGGCATTTGGCTGAGCGGCTGTTGGCTATTCGGTTGTGATGGCGGGAAGAGGGCGTAGGGGTACGGGATCAGACGATCTGCTGGCGGCGGTAGGCGGCGGGTGGGACGCCCATGAGTTGTCGGAAGATTCGGGAGAAGTGGAAACGGTTGGCGAATCCGGTGGTTTCGGCGATCAGGTCGATGGGATCGTTTGAGAAGGCGAGTCGTTGGGCGGCGGCGGCGACGCGGCGTTCTCGGACGTACCGGGCGGGGCTCATGCCGAGTTCGGCGTGGAAGCATCGGGTGAAGTGGCTTTCGCTGAGGCCGGAGCGTCGGGCGAG
>JAAYCJ010000360.1 GCA_012729815.1 Phycisphaerae bacterium
CCCGACTGCTACAACCGTGTCGAGCCCATCGAACCCGCTGAACCCGTGCCGGAGGGCCATTCGTGACGGCGGCCCGCCTCGTCCATTTTCCAGCCTTCGTCGATCCCGTCACCTTCGCCCAAAACGTCTACGCCCTGGTCGGCTGCTGGATATGGGTCTTCTTCCTGGTCCTTCTCGCCATTCTGGCTTGGACGGCGGCCAAGATGCTGGCCTGGCGGGCGGAAAAAGAGCATTACGCGATCCGCGCCCGGCGGGAGAAGATCGGTCCCGACGGCCAACCCTATCCGCCCACCGGACGCGGCATCTGCGCCGCGTGCAGCCGCACGTTCGAAAAGGTCTTCGTCCTGCCCTCGGGCCAGAAACTCTGCCGCGACTGCTACCACCGCCGCATCGGCCGCGACGGCCAATAGCGTTTCCTTGCGCCCGGTGGTATACTCAGCGCAGCCGTCGGCAAGCGAGGAACCACCATGTCCGAAAAGCCCACAATCGACACGCCCCTCTACCGCAAAGGCGACGACCGCCAACTGAGCATGCACAACCTGCTCGAATACTTCTCGCAGCAGGGCAAGCTGCGGGTCTCCGACCTGCACCTGAAGGCCGGATGCCCGCCGGTCTACCGGGTCGACGGGCGGCTTCAGCGGATGAAGGGCGAGCCGATGGACAAACAGACCGTCGACGCCCTGGCCCGCGTCCTGCTCTCGGACGCCGAACAGGAACGCCTCGCCGAAGGCGGCTCCGTCGATACCTCCTACATCACCGAGTCGATGCAGTTCCGGATCAACGTCTTTCGCGACAACGACGGCCTCTGCGCCGCCGTCCGGGCTCTCGAAGCCTCCGCCCCGCCCGTCGAGGAAATCGGATTTCCCAACGGCGTGTGGCGCGACATCGTCA
The DNA here is from genome assembly GCA_012729815.1 of Phycisphaerae bacterium. NCBI lineage: Bacteria > Pseudomonadati > Planctomycetota > Phycisphaerae > Phycisphaerae bacterium. Next base: position 892 of record JAAYCJ010000360.1, read on the forward strand.
ATCGCCAGTGGGGACTGGTCCTGATCACCGGGATCACCGGGGCCGGTAAGTCGACCACCATTGCTTCGCTGATCGACCGGATTACCCAAACCCACCCGCGGCGCATCATCACCCTCGAAGACCCGATCGAATACCGCCTCCACAGCCACAAGGCGATCATCTCCCAACGCGAGGTCGGCCGCGACGTCCCCGGCTTTGCCCGCGGTCTGCGCGACTGCCTCCGCGAAGACCCGGACGTCATCTTCGTCGGAGAAATGCGCGACCGCGAGTCCACCACCTGGACCCTCTCCGCCGCTGAGACCGGACACCTGGTCTTCTCCACCCTCCATACCCGCGACGTTCGCGGCACCATCACCCGCATCCTCGACATGTTCCCCCCCGACCAACAGGAAGAGGTGGCCAGCCAACTGTCGCTTGGTCTTGCTTATATTATATCGCAAAAGCTTATCCCAAAGGCCGACGGCGAGGGACGCGTCGTCGCCATGGAGATCCTTAACAATACCTATGCCATGGCCAACCTCATCCGCCTCCGCAAAGCCGAGATGATCTACTCCCTCCTCCAGACCCGCACCAAGGACATCCCCGAAGAGCGGATGGTCACCCTCGAACGCTCGCTGGCCCGCCTCTGCCGCGAAGGCCTGATCGCCCCCCTCGAGGCTGAGCAGTGGGCCAATCACCCCTCAGCCTTCCTCGACGAAATGCAGCAGGTGGGACTGCGCGTTTCCTGATCGCCCGCTACGGCTTCCGACTCGCCCCGACAAAGGGGTTGACACAGAAGCCCGAAACAGTTAGGATGCAAATTAGATACAAGATCGATTCACAGGATCGCCAATGGTCACCACTTCACGTCATCAAGCCAGATTGAAGGTCCGCGACTACCTGGAAAAGCAATTGGTCTCGCTCCGGGCCGGCGAGCCGTTGCCGCCGATACGAACTCTGATGCGGGAGAGCGGGGCCAGCCTGGCCCGCCTCAACGGAATTCTCGATGATCTGGAGGCCCAGGGCCTGATCGAACGGCGTCCGCGGCAGGGGATTTTCAAAGCCGCCGACCTTCGCAGCGGTTCGACCCTCGAACCCTTCGTCGGCCGCTCCGGCGGGTCCGCAACGCTGACCATCGGCGTCATCCTCGACAGTTGGCCGCACGGCGTCAACAACGCCTATCTGGCTGACCTGTTCCGCTATCTCAAGAGACATCTTCGCCGATCCCCCCGGCCGTGCCGATTGGTCTACGAGTTTGTGGAGGCGTTCGGAGAGGAGGGGGGTGAAACGCCGAGACTTCTGACCTCGCCGGGGATCGACGGGGTGATCTTCATGCCGTTCACGCGAGGAGGCTTGGAGTTCCTCAACGGGTGGCGACCGGCCAGCCGACCGGTGGTCTGCTTCGGTCGCGAGCTCCGAAACGATCAGGTCCCGCAAGTCTATGTCGATCACCGCCTCGGCGGGGCCAAGGCGGCTGAGTATCTGCTTCAACTGGGTCACCGGCGGATATGCACCGTCTCATCCGCGATGTTCGAGGGCAGCCCGGACGATCTGCGGCTTCGCGGTTATCGCCAGGTGCTCGAACGATCGGGCGTGCCGATCGACCCGAATCTGACCGTCGAGGCGGAAAACCGCTACGACCAGGTCAATCAGCGGTTGGCCCGCGTCTTCGACCGCGCATCGTCGCCGACCGCGGTGTTCGTGACCGGCGGTGTGCTGATGCCGGCCGTCCTGCACGCACTCGCGTCCCTCGGCAAGACGGTCCCCGCCGACCTCTCGCTGCTCTCGTACGACGACACCGAGGAGAGCCGGACCTACCACCCGCCGATTACCGTGGTCCGTCAGCCGTTGGATCAGGCGATGGGCGTGTTGCTGAATGAAATGCTCAACTGGATCGAGGGCGGACACGACGGCCGAAGGCGGGTAATGCTGCCGCCGGAACTCGTGGTGCGCGAGTCATGCGCGCCCGTGCGGGAAACTGACAATGCTCCGAATTAACGGTTGCCGAAGACTCCGCGGATTCACGCTGATCGAACTGCTGGTCGTCGTCGCGATCATCGCGGTCCTGGTGGCCATGCTGCTTCCGGCCCTACAGGAGGCCCGCCGCCAGGCCCAGGCCACCCAGTGCGCAGCTAACTGGCGCCAGGTGGGAATGTACCTGTCCATGTACGAGAGTGACGAAGGCGGCTATCCCCAGTGCCGCTACCCGGAATACCGCTCGGTCTATTACGGCGGATACAAGGGCTTCGGACTCCTTAAGCCATACGTGGCAGATCCCAGTTGGGTCGACGTGCTCTCGAACGTCAAAGACAGTTGCCTCAAGCGGGGACCGTTCTCCGACCCGACCGGCAAGCCGGACTTCGGCTTCGGTGACCTGATCAACGTCCTGTACGTCCTGCCGTTCACCTCGCCCGGTGCTCAACCGTCCTGGCGGGGCGGCGTGCCGCCGTTCCCGTGGCCGACCCTCGGCTATCGCGACCGACCCAGCACCACCGCATCGAGCGTCTGCGACCTGCGAACCAGTGCAAATCCTTTCTCAGCCGTTCCCCTGATCCCTTACGCCCACAGCGGTGCCGGGGTCAATATCCTTTTCGTCGACGGCCACGTCCGCTGGAAACCGACCGACCTGTTCAAACACGTCGGCTTCTCGGTGCCCGATCCGTGGGTCAAGTACCAGTTGGCGTTGAATGACTGATGCTTGACCCGTACGCGGCCTTGCAGCACGAATTCACAGTAGAGGAAGTATGATGAAACTGGTGACGATTGCGGTACAGGTACTGACGATAGGCCTCATCTGCGGTGCGGCGGAGGCCCTGACGATCGAGGTGCGGACGCCCGAATGGAGCGACCGGAAACTCGCGATGTACCCGCCGCGGGGCATGGCCAAGACGGTTTTCGCGGGCGATGTGGTGGTCCGTGACGCCGCCGAGCCGGTCGAGCTGTGGCTGGTCGTCACGGACGAGAAGAACCGGGAACGCAAGCTTGAGCAGGGAAAGGGCCTCGGCGTGCGGCGCTGGAACGATGGGCTCTATACGCTGCAACTCTACGGCCACGTGCTCAAGGAGTACGGAACCTACCGCGTCTCAGCCTTCGCCAAAGACGCGACGGGAACGACCGCCGAGGCATCGGACTTCGGCACCATCACCTATGCCGAAAAGAAGTACGAACAACCCGAGGACGATCCGATGCGGGCGTGGCCCATGTGGCCGCCGTATCCGCAGTACAACCTCCACCGCCAGGTCTCTCGCAACCAGGCCCAGCCGTTCGTGATCGCCCCGCTCAACCTGACCGACAAGATCACCGACGACTGGTCGATCGAGTTTGATCTCCCGCAAGGAGTGGCGATCATGGACGCGGTCGGCCGCGAAAGCGACTTCTCCCGGCCGACGGTTTCCGCCCCCGAGCCGGTCGATCACGACGGTGTCCACCGTTTCCGGCAGTCGGTCCGCCTGCCCAAGGTCCGGCCCAGTGGACCCAAGACCCGCGAAGCCGACTACGCCCAGCGCGGCGGCATGTGGGCGGTCTGCACCCTGGCGACCGACGAGAGCGCCTCGCTCGGCAAGCACGCCGCCTACTGGCGCGAGACCGTCCCGCCCGCGACCGAACCGGGCCCGTGGCGGGAAATGACCATCGAGGTGCTTCCGCGGGCGGTAGGGAACCCGGACAAGGGGCTGGAGGTCGAAATCTGCAGTTCGTGGCTCCACGTGGTCAGCCCACCCGAACAGGAGGCGATCCTGCGGACCTGGAAGGATATCGGCGTGACGGTGGTCGAATGCGGTCCGCCTTACCAGCGATACCGCACGCGGGGCTTCAAGACGCTCTTCAAGATCGAGCATCCTCTCCTGGTCTGCTGGGACAAGGATCCCAACCACGCCCGAATCAACCGCGACGGCAAAGCCGATGCCAAATGGTGCTGCCCGTCGTACTTCCTCACCGATCCCGCCCGCGAGGTGCTCAAAACGCGGCTGACCGAACTCCTAACCCCGCCTCCCGACGCCTTGCACTACATCGCTGAGAACGCCTCGCCGTGCTACTGCCCGCGCTGCGTCGAAGGCTTCCGCGCACAACACAAAATCGCTCCGGACGCCAAACTCGACGCCGAAACCCTCGACGGCCACTACCACCAAGACTGGCTGACCTTCAACTGCAAACACCTGGCCCAGGTCGCCGCCGCCACCAAGACGGCTATGGCCCGGATCGACCCGAAGATGACCCTCTGGGCCTTCTCCTATCCGCAGATCGACTACGCCCGCAAACGCGGGACCGACTGGCGGTTCCTCGCCGATCCGGTGGACGTGGCCATGATCCCCTGGGGCGTGGGCGAAAAGACCCGCGAGATCATCGGCGGCCGCGCCACGATCCTGGCCCGAGTGATCTTTGCCCCCACACCAGCCGAATACCACCAGTACTTCGACAACACGCTGGCCCGCCACGAGTGCGCCGTTCAGGAACTTCGCCGCTACGTCGAAGCCTCCGGCGGCAACGGCCTGCGCCTGTTTACCTGGCTGAGCATGGAGGGCGGATGGTATCACGCGGTGGCCACGGCCTCCCGCCAAGGCGCCAAGCCTGCGGCCAAGCCCGCCGGATGAGACGTCGGTCATCCCCGCTGCAAACGAAGGAACGATATTTCCCTGGAACATCGCACACTCCCAATTCCGCCGCCGCTTTTGACGTTGCCTGCGCCCCGTCGCCGCACTATCATGGCCGGCGGTCTGATCTGGCGGTTATTCCATGCGTTTCTACCAACACCCGGTATTCGACATCACGCTGCCCGAATGGTGGCGCTATCAGGGCCAGATGCCGCCCGGCGTCGCCTTCTTCGCGCTGCCCGCCCTCGGCGCGCTGCTGGTCCCTCAGCGGTGGATGCGGCCATATCTTCTTGTGACCAGCCTGCTGATACTCTGGCTGACCTTCGGGCATGGCTTTACCCTCGGCATTCTCGCCGCCTGCGTCCTGGCCTGGCTCCTGTGCCTGCTCGCCCGCGCCGCCGTGCGACGAGGCGCCGGTCCGGCGCGCCTGGCCCTGGCGGGGGGGTGGCTCATCGCCAACGGCATCTACTTCGGCCTCTTCGCCACACCGGTCAATCGCGTGCTCGCCGACGCCGGCCACCTCGATATCCTCCTGCTCTGTGGCCCGGCGTTCTTCCTCATCCGGTTCCTCGGCCTCTTTTCCGACATCTGCCGCGGCAAACCCGTTGGTTCGCTGCGGCCCGACCGTTTCGCCCTCTTCTTCCTCTACGCGCCCACCTTCCGACTCGGCCCGGTCACCTACTACGCCTCCATGAACGAACAGATCGACCACTGCAAATCGCGGATCAACAGCCGAAATCTCCGCTTGGGCGGACTGCTGATCGCCCTGGGAATCGGCCAACTGGTCCTCGTGGATGAAGTCATCAACGAGTGGCTGGTCAACCCGTACCACGAGCGGACCTTCTTCTTCACCCTCGGATTCTTCAACGACGCCGCCAACCTGACCTTCGGCCAGGCCCTCCTCGGAACCTATCTGATCGCTTTCCGCTTCCTGCTGGGCTTCTCGGGCTACACCCACCTGGCCATGGGCATCAGCCGCCTCATGGGCATCGATGTGCCGCGCAACTTCGAACGGCCGTACCTCGCCAGCAACATCCGAACGCTCTGGCATCGCTGGCACATCAGCCTCAGCCAGTGGCTCCGCGACTACATCTACATCCCCCTCGGCGGACGAAACCGCCGACTCCTCGCCACCCTCGCCGTCTTCGTCTACTGCATGATGTGGCACCAGCCGACCCTCAACATGCTCATCTTCGCTCTGATCCACACGGGAGCGGTGACAGGCGTGCACGTGTGGCGCGGATGGCTGGAACGCGAAGAGCCCCGTCCGAGTGTGGCCCGGCTGCGGGCGGCACTGGCCAGCCCCGCAGGCTATCTGCTGGGCGTGGCCGCCACCTTCCATTTCTGGTGCCTGACCCTCCTGGTCATGTTCGATCCCAACCACCTGGGCTTGGGCGTCATGCGACGTCTTTTTGTTGATCCCTTCGCAGCGATCCTGCCATAGCTCGGAGAACCATCGAGCGCATCTGCGGATTGTCAAACAGGTATCCCCTGCCTACAATGGACGGGAACTGTGGCTCAAGCGGCAAGGAGAAGACCCATGGCCCGGCGCATCATCGACGTCCACAACCATCCCAATTGGCACGGACACACCATCGACCGTCTCGTCGAGAACATGGATCAATACGGCATCGAAAAGACCTGGCTCCTCTCGTGGGAAATCCCCGACGACGAGTACAACGTCGAGCCCGGATACCACGAGGTCATGGACCCGCGCGGACGAGGCGCCGAGTTCTGGATGATCGTCGAAGGCCTCCAGAAGTACCCAAACCGCTTCATCGGAGGCTGGGCTCCCGACCCCCGCAGCCGATCCGCCCGAGCCCGCCTCCAGGCCGCCGTCAACCTCTACGGCATCAAGGTCTACGGCGAACTCAAGCTGCGAATGCGCTACGACAACCCCGACGCCATCGCCATGTACCGCTTCTGCGGCGGCCTCAAGCTCCCGGTCCTCTTCCACCTGGAACTGCCGCGGTGCGCCATGGACCGCCTCTGCGAAGACCATCGCCAGTGGCCCGCCTGGTACGGCGGTGACATCACCGTGGTCGGCAACATGTGCCGCCAGTGTCCCGAAACGATCTTCATCGGCCACGGACCCGGCTTCTGGCGCGAAATCTCAGCCGACGCCGAAGCCGACCAGAGCAGCTATCCGTCCGGCCCCGTCCAAGCCCACGGCCGCATGACCGAACTGCTCCGCCGCCATCCGAACCTCTACGCCGATCTCTCCGCCGGCAGCGGCGCCAACTCTCTGGAACGCGACCTCGACCACGGCCGGCAATTCGTCCTCGAATTCCAGGACCGAATCCTCTTTGGCCGCGATTACTTCGACCGCCGCCAACTCGACGTCCTTGAAAAACTCGACCTGCCCGACCCGGTGATGGACAAGGTCCTCTGCCAGAACGCCTTGCGGCTCATCGGTTAACGTCCTCAACGCGACGACCGCGCCGCGGCGATTTCCGATCGTCCCTTGCCCTTGGATCGAAACCCGTTACAATGGCGTTCAGGAACATGGCTTGCCAAAGGGTTTCTTGTCCAAAACGGGAGGATCGACATGTCGCGAATGGGGAGACTTCTGGCATTGACGGTGCTGATGACCTTCCTGGTATTCCTGGTAGGAGCCGATCAGGTGAATTCGCAAGAGAACCAACAGCAAGGGCAACAGGCCCAAACGCCCAAACGGGCCGACGTCTACCAGGTCCGCGACTTCTCGCACCTGCTGGGCGCCGAAGGCCTTAACGACAACCTGCTGCAGAACCACTTCAAGCTCTACGAGGGCTACGTCAAGCACACCAACAAGTACCTGCAACTGTTCAGGCAGCTTGACCCGTCCTCCACCGAGTTCGCCGACGTCAAACGCCGCTTCGGCTTCGAATTCGACGGCATGCGCCTGCACGAGCTGTACTTCGAAAACATGGCCAAAGACGCCAAGACGCCGGCCGAAAACTCCCCGCTCCTTAAGGCCATCGCCCAGGAATACGGCGGCTTCGACCAGTGGAAGACCCGTTTTCTGGCAGTGGGGGCCATGCGCGGCATCGGCTGGGCCATCCTCTACGTCGATCCGCGGACCGGCCAACTCGTCAACGATTGGGTCAACGAGCACCACCACAACCACATGGCCGCCTGCGCGCCGCTGCTGGTGATGGACGTCTGGGAGCACGCCTACCTGACCCAGTTCGGCCTGGACCGCAAGCAGTACATGGACGTGTTCTTCAACCATATCGACTGGGACGTCGTCGCCCAGCGCTACCAGGACGTCCAGCGGCAGTGGAAGGAAAAAGAGCCTCAACCGTGAGAAGTGAGGCGTTTCACCCCGGCACAATCTGAATCTTGTAGCTCTCCGGCCGTCCGAACGTCTCGATGGCCTCACCGAACTCATCGAGCGCAAACGTGTGGCTGATCAACGGCCCCAACTCAAGCCGCCCGGCGTTCAACAGATCCACCGCCGCCTGCGTCGTGTTCGGATTGATGAACGAGCCCCGAATTGTCCACTCGTTGACGTAGACCTCGAACGGACTGACCGAGATCCGCTGGTCCGGCGGCGCCACCCCGAAAAACACGATCGTTGCCCCGCGCTTTGCCGCCGTCATTGCCTGCCTCGCCGTTACCGCCAGGCCCGCCGCCTCGATCACCACGTCCGCGCCCTGCGGATCGACTTTGCGGATCTCCTGCGCGGGATCCTGCGACGACGGATCGACCGCCCGGTCGGCTCCGAGTTTCAGCAAGAGCTCCCTTCGCCGCTCGATCGGCTCCGAAACCACCACCGCCGCCGCACCCGCCAGCCGCGCCAACTGGGCTAGAATCGCCCCGATCGCCCCGCCCCCGAGGATCATCACCGTCTGCCCCGGCCGAATTCCCGCCTGCTCTATGCCACGCAACGTGCACGCCAGCGGCTCCACCATCGCCGCGTGAGACAGCGCCACCTGCTCGCCCACGCGGTACACCTGCGACCGCGGCGCCGCGCAGTACTCCGCGAACCCGCCGTCGCGCTTCACCCCGATCGGGTCCAGCTTCTCGCACAAATGCACCTTGCCCGCCCGGCAGTACCCACAGCGGCCGCACACGATGTTCGGGTCCACGCACACCCGATCGCCGGTCCGCAGATCGTCCACACCCGGTCCCACCGCCGCTACCGTCCCCGCCAGTTCATGCCCGGGAATCAGCGGAAAATCGGCTGGATACTCCCCATGCAAAATGTGCAGATCGGTCCCGCAAATCCCACACGCCGCCACCTCGATCAGCACCTCGCCTTCGCCCGCCTCCGGCCGAGGCGCGTCATCCACCGAAAACTCGCCCGCCGACCCAAAAACCACCGCCTTCATGGTATTTCCCTTATAACCCACCAGTGCCAGTCATCCCGATCCTGATGCCGATCGCACCGACGCCTGACACAGCATAAAGACGGATTTAACGCGATGCAACACCGCTGTCGCAGGTTTGTCCAGCACCCGTGACGGCGTATTATTACAAGTAATGACAAGAGAAGGGGGATCGGACTGGAGTTGAGGTAGCCGCCGGGTTAAAATGAGACGTAGCCGGGGGTTCGGCAATCCGCCCTGGGTGGCCCTCGGTCAAGATACGCCCGGATTTGTGGCGCTGGGCAGATCGTCGGTTGAGGACGGTACGACCCTTCTGCCGGTCCTACAAACGCAAGGGGCAAACTCGGGGGTTGGACATGGCCGCGGAAGTCGCGAACAAACCGTCAGGTGCCGGTCGGACCGGACCAACCCTCGGCGGCATGCCGGCTCTGATATGGCTCCTGCCTCTGGTAGTCTTCGTCCTGCTGCTGATCCGCAGCCTCTCGAACTACCGCAGCAGCCAGAATTCAGCCGCCGAACTGACCCGCGACTATACGAGCATGCTGGCTGAGCAGACCGCGCGGCACTGGCAGGCCGTCCTGGAACAACAGGCGGGCGATCTGGCTCTCTTGGCCGATCTGCTCCAGAACCCCTCTGACGATGCGCGCCGTCTGGTGGCCGAAGAGGCCAAGGCTATCGTGGCCCGCGACCCGCCTACGTTTGAGATGATCGGATTCACGCCCGCCGCCCAGCTGGCATCGCCTTCCCATGGCCTCCTGGCTAGCCGGGGAACGCTGCAGTTCGCGGAGACCGAAGACTGCCGCGATGTCCACGATCGCCTGAGCCAAACCGGCAAACCCTGGGCGTGCCGCTCAGCCGAAGCAGTCGGCGGACGCCCGGGAATCACCATTTGGTATCCGGTGTTCTTCCGCGACGGCGGCTCGCAGCGCTACGCCGGGGCGATCACCGGATCCTTCCTGGCCGACCTGCTGATCGGCCAGACCGTCAGGCCTCTCGGTCCGTCGGATCCCTGGTTGACCCTCCGGCTGGATGAACGGGACGTCTACAGCACTAAGGACAAAGGCGTCCGTGTGCCCCAGCCGCTGGCCGAGCTTAAAGCGACTACCACCGTGACCGCTCTGGACCGGCACTGGCAGGTCCAAGCCATGCCCCGGCCCGGCGGGAAGCTCGGCCGTCTGGCTCAGGACAACGCCCGGCGGCTGACCGCCAACGTCGTCCTGTCGCTCCTGATCGTCGGACTGATCGCCTTCTCCTTTGTGGCCATCGGAAAAGCCCGTCGAGGAGAGGTGGCCCTCAGAGAATCGGAACGGCGATACCGGAGTATCTTCGACAACGCCGCCGACGCGGTTCTGCTGCACGATTTCCAGGGCCGCATCCTCGACGCCAATCCGGTCGCTTGTCGGCGCCTCAACTACACGCTCCAGGAGCTTCTCGGCAAGACGATCCTGGAGGTCGACTCACCTGAATCCGCCCGGCAATTCCTGCGGGATATCGAGCGGTTGCGCCGCGAGGGAAGCATCCTCTTCGAAGGCGAACATCTGACCCGCAACGGCCGGCGGGTGCCGGTCGAAATCAATGCCCGGGTGATCGACTATCAGGGAACGCCGACCGTCCTGAGCATCATTCGGGACATCAGCGAACGCAGACACGCGGAACGCGCCCTGCGCGAAAGCGAAACGCGGTTCCGCGAGCTCTTCGGCAGCATCCGCAGCGGCGTGGCGGTCTTCGAAGCCGTGGACGAGGGTGAGGACTTCCTGATCCGCGATCTTAACCCCGCCGCTGAGCAGATCGAGGGCCGGTCCAAAGACCAGATCCTGGGCCGGCGGGTGACCGAGGCGTTTCCCGCCATTCGGCACATCGGCCTGTTGGAGGTCTTTCGACAGGTCTGGCGCACCGGAACTGCTGCGCACCACCCAGCCGCCTACTATGACGACGGACGGATACGCGGCTGGCGAGAAAACTACGTCTACAAGCTGCCGTCCGGCGAGGTTGTGGCGGTCTACGACGACGTGACTGAGCAGAAGCAGGCCGAGGAACGGCTGCGGCTGACGCAGTTCTCGGTGGACCGGGCCGAGATATCCGTCTTCTGGATCGATAAGGATGCTCAGTTCCTCTATGTCAACCAGGCCGCTTGCCGCTCCCTCGGCTATACGCGCGAGGAACTCGAGTCGATGGGCGTCTATGATATAGACCCCGAGTTTCCTCGTGAGACGTGGTCGGACCACTGGGAAAGCGTCAACCAAGCGGGTTCCCGCACGTTTGAGACCGTCCATCAGGCCCGGGACGGGCGGATCTTTCCCGTTGAGATCACCGCCAACTACCTGGAGTTCCGTGGCCGGTCGTGCCACTGTGTCTTCGCCCGCGACATCACCGAACGCAAACGCGTCGAAGAGGCTCTGCGCCAAAGCGAGGAACGCTTCCGCCGGGCCGTCACCGACGTCCCGTTGCCCGTCATCATCCACGCCGAGGACGGCGAAATCCTCCAGGTCAACCGGGCCTGGATCGAAATCTCCGGCTATTCGTCCGAGGACATCCCGACCGTCGCCGACTGGACGGCCAAGGCCTACGGCGGCCAGCGCGAAATGGTCCGGGCCGCCATCGATCATCTCTACCAGCTCGACCGGCGCGAGGCCCAAGACGAATTCGAAATCACGACCCGCAGCGGCGAGAAGCGAATCTGGGATTTCAGCTCCGCCCCGCTGGGCCGTCTGCCCGACGGCCGACGCACCGTCATCAGCATGGCCATGGACGTCACCGAACGCCGCCGCGCCGAAGATGAGTTGGCCAGCCGAAAGAAGTTCATCGAAACCGTCCTCGAAAATCTGCCCATCGGGGTCATGGTGATCTGCGCCGAAACCGGCCCCATCCTGTACCTCAACGCCGCGTTCGTGCAGATGCACGGCTGGCCTCGCGAAGCGCTCCCCGACCGGGAACAACTGCTCGAGTGCCTCTTCCCCGATCCGGAGGCCCGCAGACAGACGCGGGAAAGAATGGATCAAATGATCCTTGCCGTCCCGCGTAAACCGGTCGATTGGGGCGACACCTGCGTCACCACCAGCACCGGTGAGAAGAGAATTATCACCGTGACCGGCATTCCTCTGCCGGAACGAGACACGTGGGTCTTCGCCACGTTGGACGTGACCGAGGAAAGACGCGCCGAACAGGCCCTGCGGGAAAGCGAAGGCAAGCTCCGGAGCATCTTCCTCGCCGCTCCGACCGGCATCGGCGTCGTCCGCCGACGCGTCATTGTTCAAGTGAATGAACGGCTGTGCCAAATGCTCGGCTATGCCGGCGACGAACTCGTCGGAAACAACTCGCGCATGCTCTACCCGACCGACCAGGAGTTCGAACGCGTCGGGCAGGAAAAGTACCGCCAGATCAGCGAAACCGGTGTCGGGACCGTCGAGACCCAGTGGGTGCGAAAGGACGGTCGATTGATCGACGTCCTGCTCAGCTCCGCCAAAATGGACCCAGCCGACCCCGACACCCCCGTCAGCTTCACCGCCCTCGACATCACCGAGCGCAAGCGGGCCGAGGCCCAACTTCACCGCCACATCCAGGAACTCCTCCTGCTCAGCAGCATCACCCGCCAGGCCACCGTCGCCAGATCCATGAACGAAGTCGCCGACGTCGTCCTGCGCGAAATCGTGAACGCGACCGAAGCCGAGGTGGGAATCCTCTATCTGCGGGACAATGATATCCTCCAGCTTCAACGGGTCTACCCTCAGGACGCCCGGTACGCCCAGGTCGGCGCCGGCCTCCACAAGGTCGGCCAGTGCCTCTGTGGACAGGCCGCTGAGGGCAAGGCCGTCTACTCCACCGACATTCACGGCGACCCGCGGTGCGTGTTGACCGAATGCAAGCGGGCGGGCCTGCGGTCCTTCGCCGCGCTGCCCCTGGCCAAGGAGGGGCGGATCATCGGCGTCCTGGGCTTCGCCTCATTCCAGGAACATGATTTCTCCCAGCGTGCGGCGTTTCTCGAAACCGTGGCCAACCAGATCGCCATCATCATCCAGAACGTGCTGCTCCACGAGCGGCTCGCCAGTTACGCCCAGGAACTGGAACAGCGCGTCCCCGAGCGGACGGCCAAGCTCCAGGAGGCCAACCAGGAACTCGAAGCCTTCGCCTACTCCGTCAGCCACGACCTGCGGGCCCCCCTCCGCAGCATCGTCGGGTTCAGCAGTATCGTGATGAACGAAGCCGCGCAAAAACTCGACTCCCGCGACCGCGAAAACCTCCAGCGGGTGGTCGCCGCCAGCCGACATATGAACGAGTTGATCGAGGGCATGCTCCAACTCTCCCGAATGAGCAGGGCCGCCATGCACCGCCGCCAGGTCGATCTCAGCGAGATGGCCCGCGGTATCGCCAAGGAACTCCGCGAACGCAATCCCGATCGCAACGTCGAATTCAGCATTCAGCCGGACGTCACCGTCACCGGCGACGCCACCCTCCTCCAGGTCGTCATGGAAAACCTCCTCGAAAACGCCTGGAAGTTCACCTCCAAACGCGACGCCGCCCGCATCGAATTCGGTGCCGAATCCTCGAACGGCGAGCAGGTCTGCCACGTCCGCGACAACGGCGCCGGCTTCGACATGGAGTACGTCGGCAAGCTGTTCATCCCGTTCAGCCGCCTGCACACCGCCGGCGAATTCGAGGGCACCGGTATCGGCCTCGCCACCGTCCGCCGTGTCATCCAACGCCACGGCGGGCGAATCTGGGCCGAAGGCCGACCGGACCAGGGAGCCACCTTCTACTTCACCCTCTGACGCATTCTGTTCGCGATAACGTCCCGCTCCTCGCGGCTGAACACCACCGTCGTCGCCGTTCCCAAAACCGCCAGGCCCGCCGCGCCCGCCACCATCGCCGCATCCGGAAGCAACAGCAGCAGCGAAGCCGCCGTCAGCAGCACCAACCCGCGCGACACCGGCTGACCCTCCGCCCGCACCAGCACAAGACATACCGCCACCGCCGGCAGACACGATATCGCCGCCGACAGCACCGCCCCGCTCAGCGGATGCTCCGGCCGAACCAACCAGATCACCAGCGCCACGTTAGACCCCAATCCCACCAGCCAACTCCACAGCATCAACCGCGTCTTTTCCACCAAAGCGAAATGCACCGCCAGAAAGCCCAGCGCCGAGGTCAACTGGAAAAACACCACCACCTCCGCCAGTACCTCAGCCGCCGCGGCAAACTCCGACGGCAACACCAACACGATCAGATCGTCCGCCAGAACCAACACCAGCGACAGCGCCAGCAGCCCCGACAGGGCCAGCTTCGTGTAAAGGCCCAGCAACGCGTTCGCCTCCTCCCGCGACCGCGACTCCCACGCCGCAAATGCCGCCGTCGTCACGATCCCCGTCATCGCTGCCGCCAGAATAATCACCACCTGCCCAATCAATCGGGCCCCGGCAAATGCGTCGCTCGCCGCCGCGAACCCGAGCTTCGCCAGATACCACAGCGAGTAGATCTGCCACGCCTGCCAAACGATCCCCGATAGCGCCGCCCACGTCCCAAAACCCAACAGCTTGCCGCCCAGACCCTCCGCGTCCGCCGCCTCCCCCTCCGCCGAACCGTCCGGCAACCCGCGACGCAAAAACGCCCCCCAGATCACGCTCGGAACCACCATCGCCACCAGGTACGCCCACACCACGCTCGCCGCCGTCGGCGCCACCGCCCACGCCGCCACCAGCGACAACACCAGGAACAGCACGCCGTGAACCACCTCCATCGCCGCCAGCGCCGGGAACATCCGCAGCCCCTTGAGCACCGAGACCACCAGGAAGTACACCACGATCGCACCGATCGCGCCCGCCGTCGCCCGCCCCAGCGAAGCCGCCGCCACCGCGTCGAACTCCGGCGATCCGAACAACATCGCCCCCAACGGACCCGCCAGCACCACCAGCACCGCCACCGACGGCCCCGCAATCAGCGCCAGCAGAACAACCGATCGCCGCAGAAAACCCCTCAGCCGACCCCGCTGCTCGTACTGCGGTGCGTACCGCGTAATCGCCTCATTGATCCCCAGCGACACCAGCGGAGCCAGGATGTTGATCACCTGCGTCGCCACCGCCAGCAGGGCGAACTGACCGGCGCTGCCCGCCAGCAGCCACGCCAGAACCAACCCGCGAACGAAACTGATCCCACGGTACAGGAACGTCGCCGGGACGTACGTCCGCAACGACCGTCCCACCCCGGCCGACGCGAACATCCCGCCGCTGCTGATCTGCTTGCCGTCCATCAACAACGATTATCGGCATCCGACCCCGCCCTGACAAGACGGCAAATCCGATTGGCCCAGCCGCCCGCCTCCTCTATAATAACCGTTCAACGTTCATGCGGCGGCAAAGGAGGCCGGCATGGTCCAAAGCGACCCGGTTGCGGAACAGATCGAACGCCTGCGCGAGCAGATCCACCATCACGACCACCTCTACTACACCCTCGGCTCGCCGGAAATCTCCGACCGCGACTACGACCGCCTCATGCAGCAGCTCAAGGAACTCGAAAAACAACGCCCCGACCTGATCACCCCCGACTCCCCGACCCAGCGGGTCGGCGAACAACCCGCCGATGGCTTTCCCAAGGTCCGCCACGACCTCCCGATGCTCTCCATCGACAACACCTACAGCGTCGGCGAACTCAGGGAATTCCACCGCCGCGTCCTCAAGGGCCTCGAAACCGAGCAGGTGGACTACGTGGTCGACCCCAAAATCGACGGCGTCGCCGTCACCCTACGCTACGAAAACGGCACGCTCGTCCTCGGCGCCACCCGCGGCGACGGCGAAGTCGGCGACGACGTGACCGCCAATATCAAAACCATCCGCACCGTCCCGCTGCGACTCCGCGGCAAGGGATGGCCCGAAATCCTCGAGGTGCGAGGCGAGGTCTACTGGCCGCGACGAAGCTTCGTCGAATTCAACCGCCGCCGCGAGCAGGAGGGTGAAACGCCGCTGGCCAACCCGCGAAACGCCACCGCCGGCACCCTCAAGCTCCTCGACTCGCGAATCGTGGCCAAACGCGGCCTGGCCTTCTGCGCCCACGGCTTCGGCCGCGTCGAACCGCTCCCAGCCCAGACCCATTACGACCTGGCCCTTGCCGCCTCGCGATGGGGCATCACGGTCAACCGCGACCTCAAGCGGATCGGCGACTTCGACCAGCTCGTCGCCGTCATCACCGCCTGGGAGGCCAAACGCGCCGATCTCGACTACCAGACCGACGGCATGGTCGTAAAAATCGACCGCTTCGACCTGCGAGAGCGGCTTGGAACGACCTCCCGCGCCCCGCGCTGGGTCATCGCCTACAAGTACGAAACCGAGCAGGGCGTCACCGTCGTTCGGGACGTCCGCTGGCAGGTCGGCAAACTCGGCACCCTCACCCCCGTCGCCCACCTCGACCCCGTCTGGATCGCCGGCACCACCGTCAGCCGCGCCAGCCTCCACAACGCCGATCAGATCCAGCGACTCGGCGTCCGTATCGGCGACACCGTCATCGTCGAAAAGGCCGGCGAAATCATCCCCCAGGTCGTCTCCGTGGTCCAGGATCAGCCCCGAGGCCACGCCGAAATCGTCCCGCCAACCCGATGCGTTGTCTGCGACGGACCCGTCGAAAAGGACGCCGGCGGCGTCTACCTCCGCTGCCTGAACCCTTCATGCCCTGCCCAGCTCAAGGAACGACTTCGCTACTTCGCCTCGCGAGACCTGATGGACATCGAAAACCTCGGCCCCGCCCTGATCGACCAACTGGTCGACAAAAACCTCGTCCGCGAATTCGCCGACCTCTACCAACTCACCGAACAGCAACTGATCGACCTCGAACGCATGGGCCAAAAGTCCGCCCAAAACCTCGTCAAAGCGATCACCGCCAGCAAAACCCGCGACCTGCCGCGGGTGATGGGGGCCCTCAACATCCAGCACGTCGGAATCACCACCGCCGAACTGCTGGCCAAACACTTCAGGACCATGGACGCCTTGATGGACGCCTCGCTGGAAAGCCTCGAAGCCGTGCCCGACGTCGGACCCGTCGTCGCCCAGAGCATCCACGACTTCTTCCGCACCGACCACGGCCGCCAGGCCGTCAACCACCTCCGCGACGCCGGCGTCAACATGCGACTGATCGCCGAACCGACCGCGCCGGCCGCCTCGCCCATCGCCGGAAAAACCCTCGTCGTCACCGGCACCCTCGAAAAGTTCTCCCGAAACGAAATCGAAGCCCTCATCAAAAAACTCGGAGGCAAAGCCGCCTCCAGCGTCAGCGCCAAAACCCATTACCTGATCGCCGGCCAAAACGCCGGCTCAAAGCTCGACAAGGCGAAAAAACTGGGAGTCGAAATCCTGACCGAGGAGGATTTCCTCAAGCTTATTGGCGGGCCGAATCCGCCGCCCCAAGCGTAAAGTAAAACGTCGCGCCGCGATCCGGTTCGCTCTGGGCCCAGATCCGGCCGCCGTGACGCTGGATGGCCTTCTGCACCATCGCCAGCCCGATGCCCAGTCCGTTCGACTGTCCCGGCGAATGGAGATGCTGGAACGCCTTGAACAGCTTCCCCGCGTAGGCCATGTCAAACCCCACGCCGTTGTCGCCAACAAAGTAAACGCGCTCATCCGCATTCTCAGCCGTCCCGAACGCGATCCGGGCCGTCTCCCGCACGCCGCTGAACTTCCACGCGTTCGTCAGCAGATGCTCCATCACCACCGCGATCAGGTCCGGATCCGCCATCGCGCAGATCCCGTTGTCGATCGAAAACTCCACCCGCCGCGGCGGGTCCGTCGCCTGAAGCTGCCCAGCGATCGTCCACGCCAGATCGCTCAGGTTCACCGGCCGGCGCGCCGTTTCCTTCTGTGAGAGGCGGGCCAGATCCAGCAGGGCGTCGATCAACTTCCCCATCCGCACGCTCACTTCGCCCGCACGCTCCAGGTAGCGCCGCCCTTGTTCGTCGAGTTGCTCGGCGTGCTCCTCGCCCGCGATCCCCAACAACCCGCTGATCGCCCGAAGCGGCTGGGTCAACTCGTGGGCCACCGAGTGCGAAAACGCCTCCAGCTCCGCCGTCCGCTCGCGAACCCGCGCCTCCAGATGCTCGTTGAGCCGCCGAATCTGCTCCTCCGACCTCTTGAACTCCGTGATGTCCACCGCCACCCCCAAAAGACAATCCGGATTGCCGCGGATCGACATCGGAATCTTGACCGTCCGATACCAGCGCACCGAACCGTCCGGCATCGTCAGCGTCTCTTCCGGAATATGCCTGACCTTCTTCTGCTCGATTACCTCCAGGTCATCCCGCCGGAACCGCTCAGCCTCCTGTGGCGTGGCCGCTGACGACGGGACAAAGTCCATATCCGTCTTGCCCACCATTGCCTCCGGAACCGTCCCGTGGACCCGCGACATCTCCTGATTAACCAGCAGGTATCGACCCTCGCGGTCCTTGATGAAAATGCAGTTCGGTACCGTGTCGATCACCCGCCGAAGCAGTGCCTCGCTCTCCTGAACCGCCTGCTCGGCCCGCACCCGCTCCGAAATGTCGTGAAATACCTCCACCGTGCCCGTCAGACGCCCCTCCTCGTCCATAATCGGCGAGGCGCTGAACACGAAGTGGCCCCCCAGGTGCGGCTCATGAATCTCCGTGCTGTAGGACTTCTGGTCCTCCAGGGTCTTCGCGTGCGGGCAGTGGGCCGGCGGATGGTCGGTACCGTGAAGCAGCCGGTAGCAGGTCTGACCGACGGCCTGCTCGGCTGGCACTCCCGTCCGCTCCGCCATGGCCCGGTTGATCTTGACGATCCGGTTCTGCGCGTCCACAATGACGATCGGGTCCGGCGCCGCGTCGAACGTCCGCTCCCATTCCTCGCGACTCCGACGCGCGACCCGCTCAGCCTCCTTGTGCGAGCTGATGTCCCGCGACGTCGAAACCACCAACTCCACCTCGCCGCTGCTTCCCCGCACCGGAGCCAGCACGTACTCAAAGTGCCGTTCGCCGTCGACGCTCGGAAAGGTCGCTTCGCCGACGATCCTCGTCCCGGTCGCGAAAACGGACCGGACCTCTACCTCCACCCGCTCCATGACCTCCGCCGACAGCTTCAGCTCCCGCCAGCTCTTGCCGATCATCTGATCCGGCCCCAATCCTACCGTCCTGGCCCCCGACTCGTTGACGTAGGCGAACCGCCCGCGCCGGTCGTAGACGTACAGGCTGTCCGCCGACGCCGACAAAATCGCGTCCAGCGTCGCCGCCTGCTGCCGGACCTTCGCCGCCAGACGCGCCAGACGCGCTTCGGTGTCCTTCCGCTCCGTGATGTCGCGGACCGCCACCACCCGCGCCGCACGCCCCTGATACGTCATGTGCCGGGGATAAAACTTGATCGGAAAGCTCGTCCCGTTCTTCCGGAGCCCGACGCTCTCGTACGGATCCTCATTACCCGACTCGACCCGCTGATGCACCTCATCGCGATGGCCCGCCGCCACCAGGCCCAGCAGCTCCGCCCCGATCAGCTCCGGCGCGTCATACCCGAACATCCGCGATGCCGCTTGATTCACGTCAATGATCCGGCCGTGGTCGTGCACCACGATCCCCTCGAATGCCGCCTCGCACAGATCCTTGAACCGCTGCTCCGGTCCGCTGTTGATGTCGGGAGACCGGTTGTCCACCGCCTGTAAATGGTTGTGATCGCTGCTGCTCATTACCGCTATCCCCGTTCGCAGCGATCCTGACAAAACGCCAAAGCCCGCTTAAGGCGCCCGCGACCGCCGCGCTGGACTATTGAAATCATATCCCTCACCCTCCCGGATTTCCGCGTAAGCGCCATCCTATAGTGTGAAGTGGAACGTGGCGCCTGCGCCCACCCGCCCTTCGGCCCGGATCGATCCGCCGTGCCGCCGGATGATCCGCTGCACCGTGGCCAGCCCAACCCCAGTGCCCTCGAACTCCGAGACGCTGTGAAGCCGCTCGAACGGTTTGAACAGCTTGTTCGAGAACGCCATGTCGAACCCCGCCCCGTTGTCCCGGACAAAAAAACTCCGACCGTTCGATGAGGCCTCCAGGCCGAACTCGATCCTCGCCTTCTCCGTCTTGGCGGTGAACTTCCACGCATTGCCCAGCAGGTTCTCCAGTACGATCCTCAGCAGGTGCGAATCCCCCTCCACCGTCAGGCCCGGCTCGATCACAAACTCAGCCTCCCGCTCCGGTTGGCCGGCCAGAAAGCCTTCCGCGATCGCCTGGGCCATCGCGCTCAAATCCACCTGCTCCTGCTCCATCGCCATCCGCGTCACCCTCGCCAGCTCCAGCAGGTCGTCGATCAACTGCGCCATGTACTGGCTGTTGCGACGCATCCGTTCCAGATAGCCTCTCCCCTCTTCGTCAAACGCACCCCCGTACTCGTCGAGCAGGATCTTGCTGAACCCGTCGATGATCCGCAGAGGAGCCCGCAGGTCGTGCGACACCGAGTACGAAAATGACTCCAGCTCCCGGTTCGCCTCGCGAAGCTCCGCCGTCCGGGCCGCCACCCGCCGCTCCAGCTCCTCGTTGAACTGCCGAACCTGCTCCTCCCGCTCCTTGATCTCGGTCAAATCCGTCATGATCAGCCCCATCCCGTCGCCGACCTTGAACGCCTTGACCGCCATCCGACGCTCGCCCGCCGCCGACGCCACCCGCACGTCCTCCGCATAAAACGGCTGACCCGTCCTCACCACGTTCGCGTACAGGCTGTAACGCCCGCTGGTTCTGAGTTCCGGAACCACCTCGGAAAAATGCCGCCCCACCAGATCCTCCCGCGAACGCCCCGACAGCCGCAACCCCGCCTCGTTGACCTCCACGATGTTCAACTCCGAGTCGAACAGGGCGAACACGTCCGTCGCCGAAGCCATGAAACCCGCCAGTCGTTCCTCGCTCTCCCGCAGCGTCGCCTCCACCCGCTCCCGCTGTCCGATATCCGCCCCCAATTGCGCCACCGTCCCGGCCAACTTCGCCGACATCGAATTGATGCCTTCCTGCAGCATGCCGATCTCGTCCCGCGAATTGACCCGGCAGATCGCCGCTCCTAATTCCCCGCCCTCCACCCGCTTAACGCACGCCAGAGTGTCCCCGATCCGCCGCGTCACCACCCGCCGCATCAGCAGAACCTCCACCGCCGACGTCGCCAGCACGCAAATCGCCGTCCCCGCCCAGAACAGCAGCGAAATCATCCGTTTCTTCGCCTGAGCCTGGGCCAGGCTTGACTTGATGTACAGGAACCCGATCAGCCGCCCGTCCTCCAGCCGCAGCGGAGTCAGACTGACCAGCACCTCCGCCTCGCCGTCCCCGCTCGGAACCACCTGCGGGGCGAACACGTTCGCGCTCAGCATGTCCGGCCACTCCACCGCCGCGACTTCCGAAATCCGCCGGCCGATATGCGCGGGATTCAGCGAGTAGTACACCTGCTGGTTCATCCCGATCACCATCGCCTCCATCAGCTCCCCGCCCACCAGATCCTCCATGACCTGCTCGCTGTTGACCGACTCGTAGCTCAGCACCCCCTGCATCATCAACTCGCCCGGAATCCGAATCCGCGACACCGTCCGCCGATCCACCTCGTCGCTGAACCGCTGAATGTACCAGTACCCCATCCCCAGCAGCGCGATCAGCTCAACGCTGACGATGATAAAACCGATCTTGAAAATCAGACTATCGCTCAGCCGTCGCATCGTCTCGCCCTATCGGCACAACGCCATGATCCGATCGTACGCCTCCTCCGCGCTCGTCTCGCCGGTCAGAATAAGGATCAACTCCGCCTCGATCTCCCGCTGCAATCCCCAGTTCTCCCGTCCCAGCAGATACCCAGCCGTCGACGAGTAATCCACCCGCGAGACGTACCGCCGCCCGACGTCCTCCACGAACCGCTCGAACACGTCCGAACTCCACGCCGGACTCGCCAGATGACCGCGCAGGCCCGTCGGATTCTTCGTGTAACGCACCCACTTCTCCGCGATCGCCGGACGACTCCAGAACATCACCAGATCGATCGCGTGCTCCCGGTTCGCAGTCGCCTTCATCACCGCCCACGTCGGCAGGTATCCGCCCAGATAGTGATCCGTCTCACCGAATGCCGGCAGCTCCACCGGCGCCATCTTCTTCATCTTCTCCGGATTCATACCCCGCCAATGGCTGTACATCCACGTCCCGTTCACGTAAAACAACGCCGCGTCGTTCAGCACCAGCCCCCGCGTCGCGAACCACTGGTTCTCCCCGTGCGACGCGATCAGCGGATCGTACCGACCCAACGCCTCGAACGCCGCCAACGTCCGACGCAAAGCCGCCAGCTTCTCCGGTGACGACTCCTCCCGTTTGCCCTCCTCAAAGCTCAGTAGCGACTTGACCAGACGCTGGAACAAAATCTCCATCGTAACCCAGTCCGACGATTCGTAAAACGCCGCCACTCCCTCCTTGTGGTTCCGGTTGTACTCGGCGACCGCCCGCACATATCCCAGCAAATCCTCGAACGTCATTCCTGCCGGCTTGATCGTCAGGCCCAGACGCCGCGCCACGTCCTGGTTGTACCACAAAGCATAGTAGTACCCCTCGATGTACGGCCCGGTCAGGATCCCGCCCGTCTGGTTGCGATACGCCGGATCGGCGATGATGAACGGCTTCTGCGTCTCGGCGAACCCCGGTATCTCCCTGAAATCCACCAGGTGCTTCGCTCCCCAATCCGGGTCGCTCAGTTCCTCCGCGACGTATTCATAGGTCCGCGGCTCAAGCCACAACACGTCCCACTCAACCCGTCCGCTGCGGATCATCGCCGCGACAAACCGCGCCGTCTCCAGGTGCCCGCGAGACCCCATGATCTCCTGCGGAAACTTCAGGTTCACCTCGATCCCCTGGTGCAGGAACCCGAACTCCGCTGCGACCTCGCGAACCAGCGACTCCCGCTTGTCCTCGCCCAGCCAGTGGCCCATCCAGTTCACCCGGCCCCTCGGCTCCGACGGAACTGTCGCCAGGCCCGCCGGCCAGCAGAACGGCTCGAACCCGCCCGAAGGCCCCCGTTCCCCGGGAGTGCTCCATATCCATAAGGCGGCCACGACGATCGCTCCGAGCGCCGTCCCTCCCGCGATCATCAGAACCCGCAGTGGTTTCCCTCGACGTCCCATGACTCACTCCACCCCAATACCGGAGCAAGCCCGATTACCCGATGTCACGCAATCCCTTCGCCCGCAAACGTCGCAGCGAATCGATATGCGGATGGCGATCCCCCTCTTTCTTATTCTTAGCGTTCATCGTCCGGCAATCAAACAATATCCACGAGAGCCAAAACAACTCGGCGGCCTTGGATTTGCAGCGGCTGGGACGAAAACGCCGGCTCCGCTGCACTTCCGCGAGAGCGGACATTTGCCTGCCGAAGCCCAGCCGGGTACAATAGCATCGAGACAGGGGGGCGTTGCGATGGCCGGACATGCGCTGCGGGGAACGTACCGTCTTCAGTTGGGCGGCGGATTTGGCCTCTCCGAGGCGGAGAACCTCGCCGACTACCTCTCCGAACTGGGCGTTAGCCATCTCTACACCTCCCCGCTGCTTCAAGCCGCTCCGGGCAGCGAGCACGGCTACGACGTGGTCGATCACCGAACCGTCAACCGCGAACTCGGCGGCCAAGCCGGTCACCAGCGTCTCGTCAAAGCTCTGGCACGCCGACGCCTCGGGCTCGTGGTCGACATCGTGCCGAACCACATGGGAATCGCCAGCCGCGAAAACCAACTCTGGTGGGACGTCCTGACCCGCGGCCGATCAAGCCCCTACGCACCTTACTTCGACATCCACTGGGACATCCAGTCGCCGGGACTGACCGGAAAAATCCTGCTTCCCATACTCGCCGATCACTATGGCCTGGAACTGGAAAAAGGCGATCTTTGTCTGGCCCGGGCCGGCGACCAAGTCGTCGTCCAATACCACGACCACCAGCTTCCCCTCTCACCGGAAACCCGGGCCGAACTGCACAGCGAGGGCGACGAACTGGACCGCCGGATCGCCGCCGTCAACCGTGACCTCGAACGCCTCGATGCCATCCTGCGCCGCCAGCACTATCGCCTGGCCTGGTGGCGGCTGGGATCGGAGCTCCTGAATTACCGCCGGTTTTTCGCCATCGACACCCTCGTCGCCCTTCACATGGACCGCCAGGACGTCTTCGACTGCGCCCACAAGCTGCCCCTGGAATGGCTCGCCTCCGCCCAGGCCGACGGCCTGCGGGTCGACCATCCCGACGGCCTCCGCGACCCGCAAAGCTATCTCCAACGCCTGCGAAACCGCGCCGGCGATGCCTGGATTGTCGTCGAGAAAATTCTCGCCCCCGACGAGAAATTGCCGGCCGATTGGCCGGTGGCCGGAACTACCGGCTATGACTTCCTCAACCAGGTCTCCGGCCTCTTCGTCGATCTCGCCGCACGCCAGCCGCTGACCGACCTCTACGTCCGCTTCACCGGTGTCAAAACGAACTACGCGGAACTCGCCCGGCAGAACAAACTGCTCCTGCTGACCACCGAGTTCGCCCCCGACGTCGCGCGGGTAGGGGGGCTGCTGGCGGAAGTCTGTGAGGGCCATCGACGCTTTCGCGACTACGGCCCACGAACCCTTCAAGCGGCGGTCGCCGAACTCGCAGCCGATTTCCCCGTCTACCGCAGCTACGCCGACCCACAAACCGGCCAGGTCAGCGATCAGGACCTCGCCAACATCCGCCAGGCCGTTGACCACGCCAAACGCCACCGCGCCGACCTCGACCCGCGGCTCTTCGAATCCCTCGCCGACCTGCTGACCCTCCGCCTGACCGGCCCGGCCGAAGCCGAATTCGTCTACCGCTTCCAGCAGCTCTCCGGGCCCGCCGCCGCCAAGGGCATCGAGGATACCGCCTTCTATCGCTACAACCGCCTCGTCTCCCTCAACGAGGTCGGCGGCGACCCCGACCGCTTCGGCACCCCGCTCGAGACCTTCCACGCCTGGTGCCGCCACATGCACCAACACTGGCCGCGCGGCATGCTGACCACCTCCACCCACGACACCAAACGCAGCGAGGACGTCCGGGCTCGCATCCACGTCCTCACCGAAATGGTCCCAGCCTGGGATGACGCCGTCTCCCGTTGGTCCGCGATGAACCGCCAACACCGCACCGGCGACTGGCCCGACCCTAACCTCGAGTACCTTCTCTACCAGAACCTGGTGGGGGCCTGGCCGATCACCGTCGACCGCATGACCGCCTTCGCCGCCAAGGCGATGCGCGAAGCCAAGGAACACACCGACTGGAAAACCCCAAACCAAGCTTACGAATCAGCCGTCCTGCGCTTCGTCACGGCAGCGATGGAGTCTCGCGATTTCCGCGAAGACCTCGCCGCCTTCGTCGTGCACATGACAGTGCCCGGCTGGATCAACGCCCTCGCCCAGACCCTGATCAAGTACACCGCCCCCGGCGTCCCGGACCTCTACCAGGGAACCGAACTCTGGGATCTGAGCCTCGTCGACCCCGACAACCGACGGCCGGTCGACTACGACTTGCGCCGAAAACTCCTGCGGGAACTGGCCAACCTGAGCATCGACGAAATCTGGACCCGCGCCGACGAAGGCCTCCCCAAACTCCTGGTCATCCAACGCGCGCTCGCCCTCCGCGCCCGACGACCCGAAGCCTTCGACAAAGGTCCATATCACCCGATCCAAGCCCACGGCGCCCGCCGCGAGCACGTCGTGGCCTTCACCCGCGGAGACGAAATCGCCGCCCTCGTGCCACGCCTGACCCTCCGCCTCGCGGGCCGATGGGACGACACATCAATCGAGCTTCCGACGGGCCGCTGGATCGACCAGTTCACGAACCACGAACACCGGGGCGGACGACGCCGAGTGGAAGACCTGCTGGCCCGCTTCCCCGTCGCCCTGCTCTCTCGCGAAGGGGGAAACTGACGATGGAATTCCGCCTCTGGGCGCCGAACGCCGAACATGTGCGGGTGGTCATCGACGGACACGAACACGCCATGACCGCCGAACAACACGGCTGGTGGCGTGCGGATGTCCCAGCCCAGGCGGGCTCCGCCTACCAATTCCGCCTCGACGACGGCGAACCGCTGCCCGACCCGCGCTCGCCGCACCAACCGGACGGCGTGACCGGCCCGTCGCAACTGATCGACCACGCCGCGTTCCCCTGGACCGACAGCCGCTGGCAAGCTCCGCCCCTCGCCGGTGGCGTCATCTACGAACTCCACGTCGGCGCCTTCACCCCCGCCGGCACCTTCGACGCAGCCGTCGAACGCCTCGACCACCTGACCGACCTCGGCGTCACCCACGTCGAACTGATGCCGCTCGCCCAGTTCTCCGGCCGCCGAAACTGGGGATACGACGGCGTCTACCCCTACGCCCCACACAACGCCTACGGCGGCCCGCTCGCCCTCAAACGCCTCGTCGACGCCTGCCACGCCCGCGGACTGGCCGTCCTCCTCGACGTCGTCTACAACCACCTCGGCCCCGAAGGCAACCGCCTCAGCCGCTTCGGTCCCTACTTCACCGACCGCCACAAAACCGTCTGGGGCGACACCGCCAACCTCGAAAACCCCGGCTCCGACCACGTCCGCCGCTTCTTCATCGACAACGCCCTGATGTGGATCCGCGACTACCATCTCGACGGCCTCCGCGTCGACGCCGTCCACGCCTTCGCCGACAACTCCGCCAGACCCTTCCTCGAACAGCTCGCCGACCAGGTCCACGCCCTCGCCGGTCCGCTCAACCGCCACGTCCTGATCATCGCCGAGAGCGACCTGAACGATCCCAGGGTCGTCCAATGCCCGGACACCGGAGGCTGCGGCTTCGACGCCCAATGGGCCGACGACCTCCACCACGCCCTCCACGCCCTCGTCACCGGAGAACGTACCGGCTACTACGCCGACTTCGGCCGCCTCGCCGACCTCGCCAAAGCCCTCCAAAACCCCTTCGTCTACGACGGCCGCTACTCAGCCCACCGCGGCCGAACCCACGGCCGGCCCCCCGGATCCCTCAGCGGCCACCGCTTCGTCGTCTGCCTGCAAAACCACGACCAGATCGGCAACCGCGACCAGGGCCGACGCATCAGCCATCTCGCCGACCTCGGCCGCGTCAAAGCCGCCGCCGCACTCATCCTCACCTCGCCCTACGTGCCGCTGATCTTCCAGGGCGAGGAGTGGGCCGCGACCACCCCCTTTGCCTACTTCTGCGACTTCCAGGACCCCGACCTTGCCAGAGACGTCCGCCACGGCCGAAAGGACGAATTCGCCTCCTTCGGCTGGTCGCCCGACGCCGTCCCGGACCCACAAGCCGACCAGACCTTCCAAAACTCCAAACTCCACTGGGACGAACCCGCCCGCGAACCGCACGCCTCCATGCTCCAATGGTACCGCCAACTGATCCGCCTCCGACGCGCCACGCCATCCCTGTCCGACGGTCGCCGAGACAACGTCCGCGCCCGCTTCGACGAGGACCAACGCTGGCTGATCATGCAGCGAGGCCCCATCGCCGTCGCCTGCAACTTCGACCAGACGACGCAGCAACTCAGCCTCGATGGCCACAGCCAACCGCTCCTGCAGTCCGACCCCGCCATCCGCATCGACGACGGCCTGGTGCGACTGCCGCCCGCATCCGTAGCCGTCCTGCGCCGCTCTTGACTTCTTCACGCATGTCGCCAAGACTATCCGCCATCGCCCCGTGCGACACGCAAAGGAAGAACATGAAAATCACCTCCGACTGGCACATCCACACCCGAAACTCCTGCGACGACGCCTGCCTCGCCGTCTCAACCCTCCTGGCCAGAACCGCCCAGCTCGGCATCACAGACTTCGGCATCACCGATCACCTCCACACCCCGTTCAACTGGCCCGACATCGAAGCCTCGCGCCGCGAATTCCTGGCCAACCCGCAATCCCCGCGCTTCCACTTCGGCATCGAAGTCTCCTGCGTCTCACAATGGGAAATCGACCAGGTCGCCGCCGGCCGCCACGACCAGCCGACCTACGGCATCCGCCAGGGCGGACCGCCCGAAGCGCCTCTCGCCATCGCCCTCACCCCCGACCGGATCGCCGCCGCCGGAATCGAGTACGTCATCGGCGGAACCCACTGGCCCATGTACGTCCCCTACGAACGAGACGCCGTCATCCGCGACTTCCACCGCCAGAACATGTTCCTCGCCACCCACCCCCTGGTCACCATCGTCGCCCATCCCTGGTGGTGGCACAACCACTGGCAGGACCCCGACGGCCTCTACCGCACCGAACCCTGGCTCGACGACTTCGGCAAAATCCCGCAATCCATCCACGACGAGTTCATCGCCGCCGTCCTCCAGCACGGCAAGGTCGTCGAAATCAACGTCGAAGGCATGCTCCTCAACCGCACCTACGAGGACCGCTTCAAATGCCGATACCTCGACTACCTCGCCCAGCTCAACGACCGTCAAGTGCCCCTGAGCCTCGGTTCCGATTGCCACGACGCCGCCTACGCCATCGACTTCCACTCCGTCTCCGCCATGCTCGACTCAATCGGCGTCGCCGACCAGGACCTCTGGACGCTCCCGCCCCGTCCCTGATCCCCGATGCTCCATGCCCAGCCTCCGGTTCCCCCGGAAAAACCGCGACTTTTCTCCCGTCCCACGGTATCATCTGTCATGACAGTTGGCCCAAAACGTCCCCGCCCAAACCGTGGCGGTACCATTGATTTCGAGGATCTCAAATGGCTGCGACAGGCAATCTATCCAAAACCGATCGGGCAATGCTCGCCGAACTCAAAACCTTCCTGCCCCCGCAGGTCTACGACGTCCACGCCCACCTCTGCCACGCCCTGGCCCCCGACACCCATCAGCACCTCGCTGACCGCCTCAGCGGCGAACTCACAGCCAAACTCTGGCACGCCGAAGTCTCCCGCCAACTCGGCAACGCCCAACTGGTAGGGGGGCTCCTCTCCGTCCTGCCTGGTCCCGACGGCGACGTCGAAGCGGCCAACGACTTCCTCCTCCAGCAACTCACGCGATTCCACGACTGCCGCGCCCTCGTCCTCATCTCGCGACACTCCGACCGCGCCCGCGTCGCCGAACTCCTCGAAACGCCCGGCGTCGCCGGCTTCAAACCCTGCCTCAACCCGCTCGACGCCGACGCTCGGCCCGCCCGCACCATCGCCGACCTTCTGCCCGACTGGGCCTGGAAAATCGCCGACGAGCAGGCCCTCGTCATCCTCCTGCACCTCTTCAAACGATTTGCCCCCATCACGCCCGCCGCCCGACAGGCCATCCGAAACCGCTGCCTCAAGCACACCGGCGCACGCCTCATCCTGCCCCACGGCGCCATCGGCTTCCACGACCCCTACGCCCTCGACGACCTCGCCGACTTCCGCAGCCTGCCCAACCTCTACGTCGAAACCTCCACCGTCTGTGACGCCGCCGTCCTCGTCTCCCTCCTCAACGCCTTCGGACCGAGACGTATCCTCTGGGCCAGCGGCTTTCCCGCCGCCGCCATCCGCGGAACCTCCGTCGCCGTCGGAAACGCCGCCATCTGCCTCGACGCCAAAGCCCTCGGAGCCGATCCGGCCGAACCCGACCAGCAGCCGCCACTCCTCGGCCTTGAAGCCCTCCGCGCCCTACGCAAAGCCGCCGACCTCTTCGGACTCACCCAAGCCGACCTGACCGATATCTTCTCCGACAACGCACTGCGCCTCCTCGGCCTCAAGACCGAACCAGCCGGCCAGACCCAATCCCTCTACCGATACGCCAAAACCCGCATCCCCTCCGGCACCCAGCTCCTCTCCAAGCGTCCCGAAATGTTCGCGCCCAACCAGTGGCCCGCCTACTTCCGCGAGGCCCGCGGTTGTGAAACCTGGGACCTCGACGGCCGACATTACTACGATCTGACCACCAGCGGCATCGGCGCCTGCCTTCTCGGATTCCGCGATCCCGACGTCACCCGCGCCGTCCAACGACGCATCAGCCTCGGTTCCATGTGTACCCTCAATCCGCCCGAAGAGGTCGAACTCGCCGACCGCCTCTGCCAGATCCACCCGTGGGCACAGCAAGCCCGATTCGCCCGCAGCGGCGGCGAAACCGCCGTCGTCGCCGTCCGGATCGCCCGCGCCACCACCAGACGCTCCCTCGTCGCCATCTGTGGCTACCACGGCTGGCACGACTGGTATCTCGCCGCCAACCTCGGCGAAAGCGACAGCCTCGACGGTCACCTCCTGCCCGGCCTCGACCCCCTCGGCGTCCCGCGCGAACTCCGCAACACCACCCTCACCTTCCGCTTCAACAACCGCGACGAATTCCAGAAGGTCATCGACCGGCACGGCGACCAACTCGCCGCCGTCGTCATGGAGCCCATGCGATACCACATGCCCGAACCCGGGTTCATGGAGTTCGTCAAAACCAGAACCAACGCCGCCGGCGCGCTCCTGATCTTCGATGAGATCACCATCGGCTGGCGATTCACCTTCGGCGGCTCGCACCTGAAGCTCGGCGTCAACCCCGACATCGCCATCTTCGCCAAGGCCCTCGGCAACGGCCATCCCATCGGTGCCATCATCGGAACCCGCGCCGCCATGGAAGGCGCCAACGCCTCCTTCATCAGCAGCACCTACTGGACCGAAAGCGTCGGACCCGTCGCCGCCCTCGCCACCATCCAGAAACTCCAGCAACTCGACGCGCCCACCCACGTCGCCCGAATCGGCGAGATGATCGCCGACCTCTGGCGACAGCACGCCAAGACTCATAGCCTGCCCGTCACCGTCGCCGACGGATTCCCCTGTCTCGCCCACTTCCAGTTCGACCACCCGCTCGCACAGGAACTCCGAACCCTCTACACCCAGCTCATGCTCGAAAAAGGATTCCTCGCCAACCTCGGCGTCTACCCCACCATGGCCCACAACGACGAAATCGTCGCCCGCTTCGGCTGCGCCATAGACGAAGTCTTCGGCGAAATCGCAGCCGCCCTCGACGCCGGCGACGTCAAAGAACGCCTCAATGGCCCAACCGCCCACTCCGGCTTCCGCCGACTCAACTGAGGCCCAGCATCGCTCATCGGCCTGGAACTTGGCACGACATCCGGCGACTGCGGATTGTTTGCCTGACACCCGCAATTCCTAACCCGATCGCACCGACTTTCCACCAACAGATAGGTTGTCCTCTTCCTCTCTGGCTCATAAGTACGGCCATTAAAAAGCGGGTAATACAATATAAGTATTCGCCGACGCCTACAATTGCCAACAGATCAGAGGTTTTTCCCTTTGCAAAAGTATACAATGACATTAAAATATATAGCAAAGTGGATAACTCCCAATCAAGGAACGGACTGTGACTACTGAACTTCCCAAAGTCGGCAAGACGGTTGGCATCCGCCACATGGTCCTCAGGCAGTTGCGTTCCGGTGACTATGCCCGCGGCGGCCGCCTCCCCTCGGAGCGGGCGCTGGCCGACAGGCTCGGCGTCAGCTACATGACCGTTCGCAAAGCAATCACCCAACTCGTCGACGAGGGGTATCTTGTGCGGCGGGTTGGGCAGGGAACGTTCGTCCGCCGCGATCTCTCCGAAGAACGCATGCAGAAGCAGGCGGCTCTCCTGGCGCCCGCGTGGCTCGACACCGCCCTGATCGGATTCGCCATGCACATGTTCGAACTCGCCGAGGCCCGTGGCTGGCAGCCGCGGCTTTACCACTACCGTTCCTGGAACGAGCGGCTGGTCCATGAAGTCATCGACCACTGCGATGCCCTCATGGTCGTGCCTTCCGGGCAGCGCCTCAACGACGAGGTCGCCAGTGTCTTTCGAGCCGGCCGCAAACCCGTCGTCTTCATCGGCGAGTCCATGCTCCCCCTCGGATTCGACTCCGTGGTCGGACGCCCGGACCGCGAGGTGGACGCCGCGGTTGACCATCTTGTGCAACTCGGCCACCGGCGGATCGCCCTGGCTTGGCAGACCGACTCCGCGGGCGACTACGTTCCCGCAGCCACCGGATTGGCCATCGATCGGTGGAAGAAACGTGTCCAACCGCTGATCGCCCCCGATCCGATCGATGATCTGGCCATGTTCGCGGACGTCCCGCGATTCCAGTGGCCGCAACAGGCCATCTATGACCGAATCGTTAGCCGGTACCGGCAGGGCGAGACCTTTTCCGCCATCATCTGCCCGCTCTGCTGGTTCTGGGCCGCTCAAGCCGCGGTCTGCGATCTGGGATTGGCCGTCCCCGATGACGTCTCCATCGTGGCCATCGGCGACTGGCACGAAGGACGATTCTTCCGACCCAAGCCCACCGTGGTCTTCGTCTCC
Source organism: Phycisphaerae bacterium (assembly GCA_012729815.1). Lineage (NCBI taxonomy): Bacteria > Pseudomonadati > Planctomycetota > Phycisphaerae > Phycisphaerae bacterium. The sequence continues at coordinate 33,016 of JAAYCJ010000360.1, forward strand.
GAGCAGGAGCATATCCGCGCCGCATGGGAACTCATCGACGCGCGAACGAGCGAGCCCAACCGACCAGCCGTACAGGCCGTCGTTGAGCCAGGGCTGATCCCAGGCCGCACCACCGCCCCAGCCCCCGAAACCAGGGCATAGGAGTAAACCGATGTCACCTCCCAACTTCCATCCGGCGACGCGGCGAACCCCCAACGCGTCCTTCACCCTGATCGAACTCCTCGTCGTCGTCGCCATCATCGCCGTCCTGGTGGCCCTGCTGCTCCCGGCCCTCTCAGCCGCCCGCGACCAGGGCCGGACCCTTCAATGCCAAACTCTCCTTCGCAACATCGGTGCCGCCATGGTCGCCTACGCCAACGATCACCGCGACGAACTCATGCCGTGGGTCCAGGGCTCAGCCGTGGACGGCCGCGGCTGGAACCCCGGCGTCTGGTCCGGCGTGCTCGTCGGCGGATGGAACCGCGTCATCGACGGGACAACCACGATTGGCTTTTCCGGACCCAACTACATCGGCCTCACGCCCTATCAAACCAATCCCTATCGCTGCCCAAAGGACATGCCCATCCTCGTCGGCGATGACGTCGACCTGACCAGCAGCTTCGTCTACAACGACCAGGCGCCCTGGACCTACTCGCGCCAGCCCACCCGCAACATCACACGCTTCGACCGGCCGTCGGCCTTCGTCCTCATACCCGAGTGGTGGGGGGCCGACTGGAGCGCCGGCCTTGGATACACCATATTGCGCTACTGGGACGCCGACGGATGGAACTGGTACACCGGAAAAACCCTCGGGTCGCACCACGGACGCGGGGCCAATGTACTCTTCGGCGATTTCCACGTCGGCCTCCTCGACAGTGACCGCTCCAACGATCCCGCCGTCGCCGACTGGGGCTGGTAATCAGTTCGCAACGCATCTTCTCAACCGATCGGAGAATTGCCGATGCTCAACGTACTGCTGGCGTTCGTGGCCGCCGCGGTGGCTGTCTCGCCCGCCCAGACCTGGACCTTCCCACAGGGATTCGATCCGCAAAACCCAAACGTATGGCGCGCCTGTCGCAGCCTCGACGCCAATCCGCACAACCGCGTCCCGCTGGACTGGGATCAGCAGCGCAACGCCTTCTCGCAAGACGGCGACCTGCCCAGAATCGCCCTCGACGCAACGATGATCGGCCGAAACCGCATTCCCAACCAGCAGACCGCCGAACTGGCGGTCCTCGAGTGGACCGCCCCGACCACCGGCGTCTACCGCGTCACCGCCACGCCCGCAAGGGTCCATCCCGCCGGCGGCGATGGCTGCAAGATCACGACGATCAAAGAAACAACCTGGGGAACCAGCGACACGCTCTACGAGCATCTCCTGATGCCAGGGACCGAACCGACGCCGCTGGATACGCAAGTGACGCTCGAAAGCGGCGACCATCTGCTCTTCACGCACTTCGCCGGCGACGACGCCGGCTTCGACGAAGTCCGGTTCGAACCAACCATCGAACTGATCCGCCGCATCGACGATGCGCCGGCTCCGATCGACCTGCCGCTCACAACCGGCAAGATCACCGTCGATCCATCCAAACCCTTCGATCCCATCACGCTGCACGCCAACGGCCAATCGCTCGTCCTGCTCAAGAACATCGGACCGATGATCGAGCACCAGGGGCAAACCCTTACTCCGGAAAGCTACACGCCCAAACTGTTCCGCCTCAGCCACGACCCACAAAAGAACCGCCTCTTCCTCGTCTACCGCATCGCCGAGATCAAGGCCCCGACCTACTACTGGATCACCATCCAGACCGATGGCCCCTTCGTATACCTCGACTTTGAGATGCGCGAGCCCCTCGCCTCAGCCATGACCGCCGGTCAACTGGCCGACCCGGATGCCTTCAAACCGTTCACCATGATGCGCCGCCTCCGCGAATCCTGGGAAGTCAATACCGTCCAAGCCGCCTTCCGCCACCGCGAAGGCAAATTCTGGGTCTACGGCCAGTTCGACCTCGAACGCTCCAACGCCTGCGACGGCGGCGTCGGATGCATCCAAAAAGACCACTGGCCCACGCACCTCGCACCCGACGCCCACTACCCGCCTTACGCAGCGAACCTCCGCCGACCGCTCCGCGAACGCCTGACCATCGGCGTCGCCGACGACCTCTGGACCGCAACCGGATCCCTCGCCAATCCTCCCAGCCAGTACGGCGCCGAACTCGGCGACTCCATGTTCCTCGACCTCTGGGGCGGCGGCACCACCCAAAAACTCGAATTCCTCAAGATGATGCGCGAGCGCACGGGCGGCCTCGTCCGCTTCTACACCATCGTCCAAACCTGGCAGGCCGGCGGATTCGACGGCATGGGGCCCGATGCCTTCTGGCCGGAGCGACTTATGCCCGCCGATCAATACGGCTCATTTGATGAGCTCAAGGCCCTCGTGGATTTCGGCCTCACCTGCGGGCGGATCGGCCTGCGCACCAACTACAACTTCATCGTTCCAGACCACTCGCCCAGCTTCAAGCACGCCCTCATCAAAGGATCGCTGGTCGAAGCGGCACCGGGCGGCGACGTGATGAGCGACGAAAACCGCCAGTACCAAGCCTCAAACCGCCACGACTGGCTGCGACTCGCCCGATTCCAGGAAACCGACATCCACACCGCCTTCAACACCAACGCCCAGTTCGTCGATCAACTCGCCTCCGGCGGCGGAGCCGGTTTCCGCCAGGACCTCACCCCCTGGGAGATCGGCGCCGGGACCGCCCGCGCCGACGCCCGCCTCCTCCGCCAATTCGCCGACGCCGTCAAAGAAATCCACCACGGCCCCCTCAGCAGCGAAACCCTCAACAGTGAGTACCTCCTCGGCCGATGGTGCGACACCGGCGACTACGGCATCTTCAACGGCGACGACCGCCTCGTCAGCCCGGAGTACAAACTCCACCGGCTGCACCACCTCAGCACCTTCCACGGCATGGGCCTCAGCTATCGCTTCTTCAGCTACCCGCAGCAGCACCAGCACAGCGGCGATTGGCTCGGCTACGGCAACGGCCGCTACTGGGGCCAGGAGCCCTGGGACTTCTACGAGGGCGCCGACGCCTACCGCGCCATGACCGTCCTCTACGGCAACGGAGCCTACTACGATGCCGGCCTCGACTTCCCTCCAGCCCAACGTTCCGCCCGCGAACACGCCCTCACCGAGGCCCTCACCGTTGGTATCCTCCAGCCGCACTATGCCCTTCAGCCGGTCGAGCGCGTCCTCTACCGATGGAAAGACCAGTGGCTCACCCTCAACGACCTCATGGACGATCCGGATATCGCCTTCAAACCCGACGTCGACGACTGCCCCGCCTTCAAGACCATCCGCGTCCAGTACGCCAACGGCCTGACCGTTGTCGTCAACCGCAACGCTGCGCCGCTCGACCTGCGGATCAGCGACGCACTGACCCTCTCGCTCCCTCACGACGGCTGGGCCGCCTACACCGCCGACACCGACCTCCTCGTCTACTCCGCCGTCGGCCCGCTTGCCCAAAAACGCATCGACTTCGCCCAGGACAAAAACCGCCGTATCCGCTTCATCAACCCCCGCAGCCAATCCATCGACGGCATCGCCGAACCGACACTATGGATCGACAACAAGAAACTGGAATGACACCGGCAAACACCCCGCCCCCGCGCGCCGATCAGCCCCGAAGGGGCGTAAGCCTATAGCCAGGGGCGCAAGCCCCTGGTACAAAAGGCCCCCATGCGAATCAGCCCCGAAGGGGCGTAAGGATGTAGCCACGGGCGTAAGCCCCTGGTCCCGAAGGGGCG
>JAAYCJ010000361.1 GCA_012729815.1 Phycisphaerae bacterium
AACCACTGGGAAGCGCACAGCCTCGACCGGCAGTACGGCGGCTACTTCGACTGCCTCGACCGCGACTGGACGGTCTTCGACGACGACAAGCACGGCTGGAACCAGGGGCGCAAGGTCTGGATGTGGTCGACCCTGTACCGCGAGCTCGAACCGCGAAAAAGCTGGCTGGAGGCGGCGAAACTGGGGGCCGATTTCCTGGCCAAGTACGGGACGGACGAAACCGGGCGGGCCCACTTCGCCCTCAAGCGGGACGGAACGCCGCTGATCAAGCCTCGGGACATCTTCGCCGATGCGTTTCAAGCCATGGGCCATCTGGCGTATTGGGGCATCACGAAGGACAAGGCGTCGCTGGCGCGGGCGTGGCACAGCTTCAAGTTCTACTTCGACTCCGCGGAGCAGGACTGGGTCCATGACGCCGCGTGCTACGCGGGCGCCCGGCCGTGCCGCACGCACGCGATCCGCTTTATCAAGCTGACGCTGGCCCAGGAGTTCCGCAAGATTCTGGGGCCGGAGCATGAGGGCGTGCGGTTCGACAAACTCGCCGCCCAGGCCGTCGATGAAATCCTCAACTATCACGTCAAGCCCGAGTACAAAGCCCTGCTCGAATACGTCGGCCTCAAGGGCGAACTGCTGCCGGGCGCGATGGGCCGGCTGCTGAATCCCGGCCACGCCCTCGAGATCGCCGGTTTTATCATCTCCGAAGCCCAGCATCAGAAACGGGACGACTGGCTCAAGAAAGCCTGCGACGTGATCCTCTGGCACCTGGACCGGGCTTGGGACACCGACCACGGCGGCATCTTCTACTACATGGACCTGACCGGCAACGCCAACCGTAAACTCGAGAGCACGATGAAGCTCTGGTGGGTCCACAGCGACACGCTCGTCTCGTGCCTGCAGGCCTATTTGGCCACCGGCGACGAGCGATTCAAGACCTGGCACGATCGCGTCCACGACTGGGCGTTCGACCACTTCACCGACCGCGAGTGCGGCGAGTGGTACGGCTACCTCCACTACGACGGCACGGTCTCGATGCCCCTCAAGGGCGGGATCTGGAAGGGCATGTTCCACGTCCCGCGGGCTTGGCTGAACATCCATCTGCTGCTCAAGGACCAGGGGTGAAATCGCAATGGATTTTGCATCTGGATGGCTCGCTGTGGTGGATGACAGGGCCGACTCGGTTCGTGCTGGGAAAGAACGGACGGAGAAGGTATAATGCATTGGGGACAGGATCCTTGGTGTTGCGATGTTGACGTTTCGGGAATTCATCATGCGAGAGCGGGTGCCGCTGACGGCCGTCCATGAGGCGGTTTTGGAGTTCCTGTCGCGCGTGAATGACGCCGTTCTTTTCGGTGCGCAGGCGGTCAACGCGTACGTTGAAGAGCCGAGGATGACGGAGAATGTGGATGTCCTCTCGCCACGGGCAAGGGAACTGGCGGAGCAACTGACGCGGTTTCTTCGGGAGCGATTGCACATTGCGGCGAGGGTCCGGGAGATCGGCCAAGGGCGGGGATACCGGGTCTTTCAGGTCCGCAAGCCGAAGAACCGGCACTTGGTCGATATACGACCGGTTACCGCTCTCCCGCCGGCGAAACGTATTGGCGGCATCCTTGTTGTCACTCCCGAAGAACTGATCGCGGAGAAGGTGATGGCCTATCACTGCCGCAAAGGCCATCCGAAGTCCGGAACCGACTGGCGGGACCTGGCCATGCTGCTGCTAACCTTTCCAAAGCTCAAGAAGAAGGACAGTCTGGTCCTGGACCGCCTCAGAGCGGCGGATGCGGATGAGGCCGTCGTTGCCACTTGGCATGAGTTGGTGGCGCAGGAGATCAAGCCACCTCAGGAAGATGACGAGTTCTGAGGTAGTGGCGACCGGTGGTGACTTCTGACGTGCATCAGGCGGGCAAGAGCAGCAGGTGAAGTCCGGGAGATCATCCGCTGTGCCCAAAACGACGGAGCCCCACGCCGAAGCGATTTCCCCCTTTTCCCCGCAGGCGTATTGACCCTCCACGGTCGGCCTGATACCTTTATCCGTTTGGCTTTTTCGGGTTATTCATGCGGGTTATTCACGGCCTGGAGAATCTGGGTGCGGCGGTTGGGCCGGTGGCGATGACCATCGGCAACTTTGACGGTCTGCACCTGGGTCACCAGGACATCATCCGGCAGGTCGTCTCGCTGGCGGGCTCGCAGGGCCTGGTTCCGACGGTGCTGACCTTCGAGTACCATCCGCTGCGGCTTCTGGCCCCGGACCGGGCGCCGGGCCTGCTGATGCCGATGGAGCAGAAGCTCGAACGGCTCGAGGAACTGGGTCCGAAGCTGGTGGTGATCGCCCGCTGCACGCACGAATTGCTCGACCTGGAGCCGCGGGCGTTCGTGCGCGACGTGCTGCTTCGCCACTTCCAGGTCCGCTACATTGTGGAAGGGCCGAACTTCCGCTTCGGGCACGACCGGGCCGGCAGCATCGATCTGCTCGTGGCGATGCAGCGTGAATACGGATTCGAGGCTGTCAAGCGGGAGCCGATCCGGGTGGATCTGCCCGGCCGCGGTGGCGTGATGCTCTCGAGCAGCCTGGTCCGCCGGCTGCTCCAGGAAGGCTCCGTTGATCTGGCCGCCCGGTGCCTCGGGCGGCCCTATGAACTGATCGGCGAAGTGGTCTCGGGCGACGGCCGCGGCAGGGCGCTGGGGTTCCCCACCGCCAACCTGCAAACGCCGCAACTGTTGCCCGCCTCCGGCGTCTACGCTGCGCGGGCGCGGATCGACGGCGTTGACCACCAAGCCGCGGTGCACCTGGGTCCGGCGCCGACGTTTGAACACTCGCACCACGGACCGGAAGTGTACGTGTTGGATTTCGACGGCGACCTCTACGGCCGGCGGCTTGGCGTCAAGCTCATTCGGCGCATCCGCGGCACCGAGAGGTTCGCCGACGCAGCGGCTCTGGTGGAACGGATGCGGCGGGACGTGCGCGAGGTGCGAAGCGTCCTGGCTGAATGCAACTCGTCTCGCAAGGAAAACACCGACGATCATGGCGCCTGATTTCGACGACATCATCCGTGTGCTGGCGGACCATCAGCGGTTCCTGCTGATCCCTCACGACCGGGCCGATGGCGACGCGTGCGGCAGCATGCTCGCTTTGGCTTTGGCCCTGGAGAAGGCGGGCAAGGAGGTCCACACGCTGTTGCTCAACTCGATGGGCAGCCGATACGCGTTCATATTCGAGGACTGCCGCGTGCCGATCCTCGGACAGGATGTTCAGCCCGATTCGCTGCCGGAGGTCGACGTGGCGCTGGTCATCGATACCTCCGCCATGCGGCAACTAAGCCCGATCGCCGACTGGCTTATGCGATTTGGCGGCCTGATCGCCACCATTGACCATCACGAGCCGGGTGATCTGCCGGCACGGGTGGCCTGTATCGACGAGGCGTCGCCGGCGGCGGGAATCATCATCGCGCGGTTGCTGGAGCGGCTCGGCTGGCTCGAAGGGCCACAAATCGCCCGCTATCTGCTGATCGCCGTCGCCACCGACACCGGATGGTTCAGCTACAACAACGTGACGCCGGAGTGCTTCACGTGGGCCGGCCGGTTCGGCGCGATGGGCGCCGACCTGCACGAGTTGTACGAACGGCTGTTTCTCTCCGAGCCGCCCGAGCGGTTCAAACTGGTGGCCCAGACGCTCTGCTCAGCCGAACTGCTGGCCGACGATAGCCTCGTGGTCTTTACCCTCACCCGCAAGGACTTTGCCGAGACGGGCGCTTCGGACGCCATGACCGAGAACCTGATCGACCTGTCGGGCCGGCTGCGGACCATGTCGGTGGGCGTGCTGTTTGTCGAGGGCCAGGACGGATCGGTGCGGATCAGCCTGCGCTCGCGGCGCGATTTCAACGTGCATGAATTCGCCCAGATCTTCGGCGGAGGCGGCCATCGCCAAGCCGCGGGCATCCGCCTGACCGGCTCGCTCGACGAGGTCAAGCAAACAGTGCTCGCCAAGCTGATCGAACGGCTGACGGAAAACCGGGCGGGCCAGGCGTATAATCCCTAAAGCCGGGCCGGTTGCGGCAGGATATGCGGCCGGCGGGACGGAGCGTTACGTGATCTTTCTGGTTATCGTCGTACTCGGTTCGCTGCTGGTGGTCGAACACTTCGACACCGGCTGGGTGCTGCTGCTCGGGCCGTCGGGCCCGTTCGCGGTGTTCTTCAGCTTTCTGGCCCTGATCCTGATTATGACGCGGCTGGCCCAGCTTCGGGCCTCCGACGCGCTGGACGAATCGGGCGGCTCGATCATCCGGCTTCAGTCGCTCTACTCGCGCTGCCAGCGGCTGCTGATCGCCCTGGCCGCCGTCGCCCACTTCGGCTTGGTGTTCGGCACGCAATGGCCGCAATACTGCACCGACCTGGTGGGCCGGTACGCCGCCGGACTGGACGAGCTGCTGATGCTGGTCCCGTTCCTGGTGCTGATCTCGGTGGGCTACATGAAGCTTTATCCGGTCGACCGGCTGATCCGCCAGGGCTTGATGGGCGAACTGCTGCACTACTACGAGCCGGTCCATCCGATCTGGACGCAGCGGCAGTACGTCTCGTTCCAACTGCGGTTCCAGGTGTTACTGGTCGCCGCTCCGCTGATGCTGATCATTGCCGCCAAGGACCTGATCGAGTGGCAGGCCGACGCGCTGACGAGGGTTGGCGCAATGGTGCTCGAACCGTTCGAGCTGGCCCACCTGGCCGAACTGACCGCCGACGGCGTCCTGGCCGTGGTGGCGGGACTCGTCATCCTGATTTCGCCGCTGATGATCCGGGCGATCTGGCACTGCCGGCCGCTGCCACACGGCACGCTGCGCGATGAGCTTCGGGCGATCGCCGCGCGGGTGAAGCTCCGCTATCGCGACATTCTGCTATGGCCGACGCATGGCATCATTGTCAACGCCGCGGTGATGGGCCTCACCGGTCGGCTGCGCTACATCGTGCTCTCGGACGGGCTGATCGAGACGCTCACCGACGGCCAGATCGAAGCCGTCTTCGGCCACGAGATCGGCCACGTCAAACACCACCATCTGCACTTCCTGCTGCTCTTCGCCTTCGCCGCGATGGGACTGCTGGGCCTGACGGCGTGGTACCTGCAACTCAACTTCCAGATTCCCGCCAACTACATCCAAGCCGGCCTGCTGATCGCGGTGTTCGTCGTGTGGTTCTTCTTCTTCGGGCGGCTCAGCCGGGGGTTCGAACGCCAAGCGGACCTCTTCGCCGCCGAGTCGCTCTCGTACCGCTTCGACGAGGTGCCCACCGGTTGCGGCAACGCCGAGTGCCTCCGCCACCACGCCAACCCCGCTCCGATCCTCAGCCCCGATCCGCCGCTGTGCCTCTCCGCCGCCGAGGTCGTCTGCTCCGCCCTCTACCGCGCCGCCGCTCTTAACGCAGTGCCGCGAAACCTCAAGACCTGGCGACACGGCAGCATCGAACACCGCTGCCGCACCATCGCGACCATGGCCAACCAGCCGGAGACATTCTTCCTCCACAAACTCCGCATGTCATGGATCAAGATCGCCCTCGTTGGCGCCGCCGCCCTCACCGCCATCCTCGCCCTGTTGACCCTGGCCTCACTGAAAGACTACGACCTGGCCATCAAGTTCCTCCGCGGCTGAGGCCCGCTCCCTCCGGACCAGACCAAGCTCACCTCTGTTCTCCGGAAGAAGACCTGAGTTCAACATTGGGACACCCAATCACCGGAAAAGGTCGTACAGCCGCTGCTCGTCGTCGTCCATCTGGAGCAGGGTCTGGCGGGCTTGCGGGTCGTTGGGCCGGTGGTATGTCATCTCATACA
>JAAYCJ010000362.1 GCA_012729815.1 Phycisphaerae bacterium
CCGCAGCGGCTGCCGGAGTGGATGGTGTAGAAAAAAGCGGGCAATTTGACAAGCGGTAGAGCAGTGAAACCGCGCCCGTAACGCCTCGCCGCGTGCCTTCCGTCTACAGGCGGGAAGCAGGACGGCCGCCCGTACCGCTACGATCGCGACCATTGCGAGCAAACCGATCCACGTCAAACCGTGATTTCCGCCCTCGGGAGCTGGGTTCGACTCACCGGAGGTTCAGCACGATCAGCGTGGGCATCGGTCCGGCTTCGATCTCCGGAGTTATCGCCTGTCCGCCCGCGAAATCCAACTCGATCGCCTGGCGGAGGTCTTTGTCCTCCGCGGCGGTCAGGTTGTATCGGCAGGCTGACTCCACCTGATCCGAGGACAGCGGCGAGATGTTGACCTTCAACGGCACCTCGACGAAGTCTTCGGGGCTGATCGCCCGCCAGGCCTCATAGTAGTTCCCGCCGATCCGCTGCCGCGACTGGAGTATGTGGCCGTCGAACGCTTCGACCGGGTTCCAGAGGGCGATGATCAGCACGTTCGGATCACGCTTGAGATACGCGCGAACGGGGATCGTCACGTTCGGATCGCCCAGCTTGTCCGGCAGGTCGGCCAGACTGACCGTGTAGCCGTCGTTGACCATCTCCTTGGGATTGGCGTTCAGCAGCGAGGCCAGATTGCGCATCACGTGACCCATCGGCCTGATCCGAGAACCCGGTCCGCCCTCGTACAAGGAGTAGTTGCTCTCGCCCGACATGTCCTTGTACCAGACGCTCACTTCGACCCCGAGGCTGATTTCCTCGAGGTAGTGTCTGGCCAGATACGCCGCCTGCTCGGCCTCCGTGTAGACGAGATTCCGCCAACTTTCCCACGGCTTCGGCGACAGAAACGGAACTTGAGCGTACCCGCGTTCCGAGTCCACCACGATCACATTCACACCCGGCGGTGAATGCTTGCGGATCAATTCGCGCAGCCATCCCACGTCCTCCCTCAATCCGCTCTCAGCCTTTATATCCGCCCGGTGATACCCGTGAAATGTGATCGCGTTGATCGTTCCGTCCGCCAGCAGGCCGGCCGACATGCACCGGCTGAGAAAATCGCGATCCATCCACGCGCACGAGCACGCTCCGACGACGACCTCGCGATCGACCTCCCGAATTGCCTTTGCCGCCGCACGCGCCAGCTTGGTGTAACGCTGCGGGTCGTTCACCTTGCCCACCGCGAAGCACTCGGGCTCATTGCCCAGTTCCCATATCTTCACCTTGCCCTTGAGGTGATTCGCCGCCGCTTGCGCGAAACTCGCGTAGCCCTCGACGGCGACGGCGAAATCCTCATCCGATTCCGGGTTCGGATAGAGGTCGCCGCAGTAGTAGTGCCACGCCAGCAGCCCCAGGACGTTGATCCCGTTCGAACGGTAGTGCTCCACCTTTTCCTCAAACGCGGCGAAGTCGTAGTGCCCCCGCTGGCCCGTCTCCGTCCCCGCCCACGAGAAGTCAAGTCTCACCCAGTTTGCCCCCAACGCCGCCAGGTCCTTCCCGTTGCCCAACGTATGCACTTGGACTCCGAATGACCGCTCGCCGGGAAAGAAGACCTCGCCCTCCGGTGGGGCGGCGACTATGGACGCCGAGGTGAGGATCAGGATCACAGCCATTCCAGCCGTCGTTTGCGTCAAGATGGACCTCCTTAGAGCTGATTCGTTATCAGGTCATCGGCGTTCGAATCGCCGCGGATAGGCGTCGGCGTATCCGCAGGCCTGGCTGAAGATCGGCCAGATGTTGGCGTTGTCGGCCCAGAGATTTGACCATGTGCCCGTCTCAGTCCAGAACGGCGGAATGAGCGAGATCGGACACCAGATCACTTCGCCTCCGATGCCGCCGACGTTATAGCCCCGCTCCGGCGCATACTCGCCGTGCCAGGACCGCATCGGGCCCAGGCCGGTGGTCGTCGCCCAGGGACCGTCGGCCAGGATCGCTCCGAAATAGGTGATCGGGTAGTACTGGTACTGGTTCCCATGGCGGGCGTGGTCGCCGTCGTGGCCCTCGGCGTACATGTAGTAACTGGAGACGATGTTCACGTCGTCCGGATCGACCACCCAGCCGCCGTCGCCGCCGGGCGCAAAGCTGAAGTTGCGCCACCGGCGATCGTAGTCGTCCGCAACGGGCGAATGGTCGGGATCGGACGGACAGACCACCAGCTTCAGGCCGGAAGCATGGCGGGTGTAAAAGTAATGGGCGAGATTCATCCGAAAAATGGGCGACTGGCCCTGGACGATCCGGGGCTCCCAGCCGTGAGAGCCGGAGGCCACCCAATCGTCATGGTCGCCCGCATAGCTGTTGATCGCGATCAGCAGTTGACGCTGGTTGTTGCCGCAAACCGTACGCCGTGCCGCCTCTCGGGCCTGTGTGAGAGCCGGCAACAGCATCGCCACCAGCACCGCGACGATCGCGACCACCACCAGCAGCTCGATCAACGTGAAACCATGTCTTCGGCTCATGTCAGTTCTCCAGTGATGCCTACCTGAACCACCCGATCGCTCAGGCGGAATCCCGAACGATGAATTCGACCGGCAAATGGATGTTGACCGGCGGCTTCAGCCGGCCCGCGATCAACTGGTGCAGCAGCTTGGCCCCTTCGTACCCGATCTGCTGTCGCGGCTGGCGGATCGTGGTCAACGCGGGCCGAAGAAACCTCGCCAGCGGCAGATCGTCGAACCCGACCACCGCCAGATCGCGGCCGACGCTCAGACCCCGCGCCGCGACCGCCTCGTACAGTCCCGCGGCGATGTAGTCGTTGAGGCAGATGACGCTCATCGGCGGCCCGGCGGACTGCAGCAGGGCCTCAGCCAGCGGTGCGGCAACGGTGGGCTTGCGATCCATCGGCCAGAACGTCGGATCGCTCTCGCGGATGTCGCGGATAATCGAGTGGCTCCTGACCAGCCCGCCGAATCCCGCATCGGCCATCGCCCGGCAATAGCCCAGATGGCGGTTCTGCTGAACCTCGTGTTCGAGCGCCGTACTCAGGAAATGCACCGGACGGTGGTGTTTTTCGATCAGATAGCGCGTGGCTTGATAGACTCCGGCGGCGTTGTCGACCTCGACCGACGAGGCCCGCCCCGCGCTGACCTGGCGATCGATGCAGACCACCGGAAAACCATGTTCGACGAGCCGATCGAGGGCTTGGACGTAATCATCGCTGGCGTACGGAAGGACCAGCACGCCGTCGACCGGATGGTCGCGGATTTCATCCAGAACGCGAAGGGCCTGATCGTGCCCTTGCGACGACAGGAACATCTGGAACGCCAGATCGTTCTCCGCCGCGTAACGCTTGACCCCTTCGCGGATATCGACCAGATGCACGTCCGGCTCAGCCGCCCACAC
>JAAYCJ010000363.1 GCA_012729815.1 Phycisphaerae bacterium
GGGCCTTTGGGCCGCTGGCCCATCGCACCCGCGGGATTGACTGTCGGCGTTCACGGCTGGATAATGGTCGCAACGACGGGCCTGATGGCGAGTACGGTGGAAGGGGTGAAGCGATGAAGCTGACGCGCCGAGATTTCCTGCGGCAGTGTGCGGCGATAGGGGCATCGTCGGCGGTTTCGAGCGTTTTGCCCGGCTGCGGGATGTGTCTTGGTCCGGCGCCGTTGCCGGAGATTCCCTCGACGCCGAAGGATCAGCGGGCCACGGTCTACTCGATCCTGGGCGACGACTTGCGGGCGATGACGCTGGAGGCGATCGAGGCGGTGGGGGGGATGGCGTCGTTCGTGAGCCCGAACGAGACGGTGTTCGTCAAGGCGAACCTCGGCACGGCTGGTTTCGTTCGTCACGATATCTTCCAGACCGGCGAGTGCACCAAGCCGGAGATCATCATCACGGTGGCTGAGGAGTGCCTCAAGGCCGGCGCCGCTGAGGTCATCATCGGCGAGGCCGGCCAGACCGACCGGTTCGATTGGGCGACCCTTCGCGCGTTGGACGATTCAGCCGACCTGGCTACCGAAGCCAAGCGCCTCAGCGACCAGTATGCCGGCAAGGTGACGCTGGCCTGTCTGGAAGTCGAGTCGCCGGAGTGGGACCCGATCGACTCGCCGTGGACCGGGCTGGAGCATCTCTACATATCGAGCCTGCTGGCCCGGGCCGACCGGGTGATTACGCTGCCGGTATTCAAAACACACCGATGGTGTCATGTGACCGGCGGGCTGAAGAACTTCGTCGGAACCACCTCGCGGGCCCACTACGGACCGGGCAGTGCCAACCGCACCGCGTTGCACCAGGCGGCCGGCGGCGTCGAGCAGTGCTTTTTGGACATCGTCGCCGCCGTCAAACCCGTCCTGTCGATCATGGATATGTCAGTTTGTTGTGAAGGCGATGGACCGCACGTTCTGCCCGGATGGTGGGGGACGACGATCGACGTGAAGGACCGGCTGGGCTCGTGGCTGATCCTGGTCGGGACCGATCTGCCAGCTGTGGACGCCACCGCCGCCCGCATCGTCGGGCAGGACGTCGCGGCGGTCAACTACCTGAACTGGGCCTATCACCAGGGCCTCGGCCAGATCCAGCAGGACAAGATCGACCTGGTCGGCCCGACGCTGACCGAGCTGGCCATGGACTGGCAACCCGCCCGCCAGACCGAAGGCTTCTGCGAGGTCATCATTCCGGGCATCATGATGATGTTCGAACGGCCCACATGATCCAAGCCGGTTGCACCGACGGTTTGTCGCCTTCGGCGGACTCTCAGGCTCTTCGAGCGGCATGATACACGTGCGACCGGTCAATCCATGTCTGTGGCGCAAAGCAGCAAGGCCCAGTATTCGTGGGCGTTGATGACCAGAAATGCGATATCCCAAAAGGTGCCACAGAAGTAGCTGGAAAAGCCGGGGTCCAGAGCGAAGAACGCAGCCAGCTCGGGTGGCGTGAAGGCGAAGAGGGCCTCGAGAAAGGAACGCGTGAGCGAGGCGGCCTGTTCCTTGGGCGCGCCCTCGGTGTAGGCGCCGCCTTGCAGGACCGAAAAGATCGAGTTGCCGAAGACCTGAAGCGAGACCGGCACGACGCCTCCTCTGGCGAGGTACTGAGTTGACGCGCCGGCGATCGGAGCCGGTAGCTGCGCTCCTTGGTAGGGGATGCTGTCCAGGAAGCCCAGCGCCATCTCCGCCGTGATGGTGGTCGGTGTGCCTCGGCCCAGGGAGTAGAACTGGGCCACGGGCTTGCCGCCGATCCAGCAGTCGCCGATGAGGGTCAGCACCTGCCTGATGACCTGTTCTCGCGGCTCCGAGAATGTTGCGTCCGAGCCGATCAAAGGGATGCTCGAGCCCTCAATCGGGTCGGCTTCGTGAATGTGGCTGAAGTCAGGAAAGTCCGCATCGTCGCTCGGCGACCAGTTGACCGGGTACGTCTGAGAGGGCTCCGGCGCATGCCCTTGTGGTATGCGGACGAAGGCGCGGCTGGCCTGCTCAAGCCAATCGCGAACGCCTCTGACCCGCTCGGCGATCAGATCGGCCGCCGCCTGTTCCCGTGTCCGTTTGGTCTTTTCGGCGTACCACCGGAGTTCATCGGACGTCAGGTCCGGCAGTTCAA
>JAAYCJ010000364.1 GCA_012729815.1 Phycisphaerae bacterium
CATCTTTCTGGTGATGATGGAAGGCGGCGACGACTGGCGGGTGATGGAGCGGACGATGAACATCCATCCGACGTACGCGGAGGGGATATCCCAGATGATACGCAAACTGGCTTCGAGGACGGGCGACGAGGATTGAGGAACGGACGATGAAGGCGACGCGAGACGTGCGATGGGGAACGGATGGGGACTGGACGACGGGCGAGATCGAGTTTCGGCTGGTCGCGCCGGGCAAGCGCGAGGTCAGCCTGATCGGGACGTTCAACGATTGGCGCGAAGGACGCGACAGCCTGAGGCAGGACGAGGACGGGGTTTGGACGCTGGAGAAGGACCTGGGCCAGGGGCATCACGAGTACGCCTTCGTGGCCGACCGGATGCGGATCGCCGATCCGTACGCCCGGCGGGTGCGCTGGACCGAGTATGGACCGGTGGGGGTCATCGAAGTACCGTCGCAGGAGTACGCGTGGCGGCACGACGAGGCGTGGCGGCCGCCGTTCGAGGACCTGGTGCTGTACGAGATTCACACCGGCGACTTCTCGCCCGAAGGGACGTTCGACGCAGTGACCCAGCGGCTGGACTATCTGCGGGATCTAAAGGTCAACGGACTGCTGCTGATGCCGGTGACGGTCGGCGACGAGCGAGATTACTGGGGCTACAGGCCGGTGTTTCTGTTCGCGGTGCGTGAGCGATTCGGCGCAGCCGACGATCTGCGGCGCCTGGTGGACGAGGCCCACGGGCGCGGCATGGCGGTGATCCTGGACACCGTCCTGGCCCACACCGGACGAGACCATCCGTACATGCAACTGTACGACTGGGACCACAGCCCCTGGTACGGCGAATCGCTCTCGGGCATGAAGAACGATTTCGGCCTGCCGACGCTGGATTACCGCAAGGAAGCGACGCAACACTACCTGCGAGACGTCAATCAGTACTGGCTGCGGGCCTATCACGTGGATGGCTACCGTTACGACTACGCCAAGCTGATCGGTATGGACAATGGGGACGGCATGCCGTTCCTGGTGAAGACCGCACGCGAAGTCAAACCCGACGCTCACCTGATCGCTGAGCACGTTCCCGAGGATCCAAAGATCACCGACGAGACGGGCATGAGCGGGGTCTGGCACCAGCAGATCGTCCTGGGGGTCGAGGCCATGCTGACCGAAGACTCGGTGCAGGACAAGAGCTGGGACAACCTGGACGATCTGGTCAAGATGATCGATCCGACCCGCGACGGCTACAAGTCGGGCCAGGTGTGGATCAACTACACCGAGAGCCACGATGAGGGGCGGGTCGTGGAGAAAGTCATGAGCCGCGGATTCGACGAGGTTACGGCGCGGCGGAAAGCGGCCTTGGGGATTGCCATCATCTGCACCATGCCGGGCCAGCCGATGCTCTTCCACGGACAGGAGTGGGGTGAGAACTCCGCCAAGAACGAGCAGGAAAACAAGATCCATTGGGCCAAACTCGAAACCGAAGGGGGGCGCGGCCTGCATGCGTTCACCAGGCGGATGTGCCAACTGGTGCACGAGCATTCGGCGCTGCGGTCGGCGGGTTTCGCGGTGGACGCGGTGGACAACGACGCCAAGACCCTGGTCTACCACCGCTGGAACCAGGAGGGGGACGAACTGCTGGTGGCGCTGAATCTGCGAGGCGAGCAACAGACGCTCAGGATACCGTTCCCAAGCGAAGGGCGATGGAAGGAGATCTTCACCGACCGCATGCTGGAAACGGACGGCGAGACGTCGTACGAGATGGAGGGCTATTCGCCGGCGATCTTCGTAAAGCAGGGATCGCTGACAGGGTGGGGCGATGGATGAAACATACTTCGATAATCGTGACGGAACTGCGTTCAAAAGGTCCGACGTTGTTTTCTGAGGGAGGATACAGAGATGATCAGGAAGATTGGATCGATCTGCATGTTGGCGATGGTCCTGTGCTGTGGCGCCGCCCAGGCGCAGGACGTGGCCGTCGTCGTGCCGGAGGCTGAGCCGGCGCCGGCGGCGCTGGGCCCCTCGTTCTTCGCGGCCCTGGTCGCGGGCGTGATCCTGGCCGTCGCTTTCCAGTTGGTGCTGACGCATCTGTCGCTGGCCGCCGGGGTCTCCGCGGTGGACATGGAGGAGATCGGCAAGGGCAAGGACAGGGACAGCGAGAAGGCCCGCTCGGAGTCGTGGGGCCGTACGGCCCGCAAGATCACCACGGGTTACGGGGTCTGGGCCCTGGTGACGGCGAGCATCGCCCTGTTTTTCGCGAGTTGGCTGGCCGTAGAGTTGAGCCTGACCGGCGACCTTTTGCTGGGCGTGGTGATCGCCCTGTCGATCTGGGGGCTGTTCTACGTGGTGATGACCAGCCTGGAGCTCTCGGCGATGTCGTCGCTGGTGGGAACGCTCTTCAGCACCGCGACCTCGGGCCTCAAGGCCGCCTACCAGACCACCGCCTCGATGCTGGGCAAATCGCCGGAAGACCGGGCGGTCGACGCCGCCAGCCAGGTGATCGACAAGGTCCGCAAGGAGATCTTCGGGGATGGCGACGGCGAACACCTGCGCGAAGAGCTGGAGCACTTCGTCGAGGAACTCAAGCCCGCCCAGTACACTCCGGAGCAGATGCGCGAGGAACTGCGAAAGCTGCTCTCCGAAGTTGAGCTCAAAGCGGTCGTCGAGTACGAGGGTCCGCTGCTGGAGGAACAGACGATCCGGGCCTCGCTGGAACAAAAGGGCATGAGCCGCGAAGACGTCGCCGCGGTCTCGGGAAGCCTCAAGGACGCGATCGGCAAGATCCGCGAGGAGTACAAGTCCGGCAAGGACACCGGCACCATGGTCGCCGACGCCACCATGCGGGTGACCGGCATGTCCAAGGAAGAGGCCCAGCAGTATCGGGCCAAGGTTGAAGACTACCTGCGCAACACCGGCCGGCCCGAACTGAACCCTGAAGGGATCAAGCAGGACATCGAGAAGCTCTTCCACGATCCTGCCGCGGGTATGGAGGCGCTGCGGGCGCGATTCTCGCAGGTGGACCGCGATACCGTCGTGGCCGCCCTCTCACAGCGCGAGGACGTCTCGGAACCGGAGGCCCGCAAGATCGCCGACACCGTGATGAACGCGATTTCCTCGCTGACCTCGCGGGCGGAAAGCGGAGGCGCCTCGGCCCGCGATCAGGCGGCCGGCAAGATCCGCGATTTCCTGGGCAAGATGGAGGGTCCAAAGCACCGCTACGAGCAGGTCAAGCGGGGTGTCCAGCGGGTGCTGCAGGATCCCAAAGCCGAGGCCAGCGCGCTGGCCGACCGGCTCAGGCATCTGGATCGCGACAGTATCAAGGATATCCTCAGCTCCAGCCGGTGGATCTCCGATCAGGATGCCGAGCAGATCGTCACCAAGATCGAATCGGCCCGCGACGAGGTGATCCACAAGGCCGAGCAGATGAAGGACGAGGTGGACCGCCGGATCGGGCAGGCCAAGGATGAAGCTCGCCACCAGGCCGAAGAGGTGCGCAAAACCGCGGCCTCCGCCGCGTGGTGGACGTTCGGGACGGCGGTGGTCTCGGGCGTGGCCGCCGCCATTGGCGGCCTGATCGCCGCCGGGTGGGAATGGTAGAAGCATGATCGACGGTGGACAACGGGTGAGGGCTCGCCGCCCGCGCGACCGGTTCGTGCGGGCGGCGAGGTCGCGCGAGAAGACCAAAACAGGCATGGTCGAATGACTGACGGTGCCAACGGACAAACCGTGAAACGGAAGGTGACCGTGGGGCTGCTGGCGACGTTGACGATCGTCGCGACCGCGTGGTTCCTGCGGGCAACCTACGTGGTGAGCATGCCGCTGGCGTTCGCATTCTTTCTGGCCCTGCTCATGCGCCCGGTCCAGGTCTGGGCGGAACGCCAGGTGCAGGAGCGGTTCAAGTGGCTCGGCCTGGTGTTGACCGTGGTGGTGATGCTGGGTTTCCTGGCGGTGGTGCTCGCCTTGCTGTGGCTGAGCCTGACCCTGGTGATCGCCAAGGTCCCGGAGTACGTGGACCGGCTGCAGGAGGCATGGTCCAATCTGGAGGAGATGGCCAAGGCCCACCAGGTGTCGATACCCCAGGAACTGATGGACCCGCAGACCGTTGGCAGCCGGCTGGTGAGCATGGCGACCACGGTGTTCACGCACGCCTGGCAGATCGTCGCGCTGCTGGTGCTGATCTTCTTCATGGCCGTGCTGCTGCTAATGGAGTGGGACAACTGGCGGGATAAGGTGCTTCTGAGCTTCCCGGGCGAGCCCGGCCAGGCGGCGGTCGAGACGGTGGATACGCTGGCCCGCAAGATTCGCCGCTACCTGGTCGTGTGGACCTTCATGAGCGTGCTCTCGGGCGTCATCGCCGGAATATGGCTGTGGGCGATGGGCGTGGACCTGGCATTTCTGTGGGGACTGCTGTTCTTCGCCTTCAACTACGTGCCCAATATCGGTTCGGTGGTCGCGATGATCCCGCCGACCCTGACCGCCCTGGTCCAGTTCAACATCGGATGGGCGCTGGTGGTGGTGCTGGGACTGGCGGTCCTGGAGCAGTTTACGGGTAACTACCTGGCCCCGCGGTTCCAGGGTCGCACCCTGATGATCTCGCCGCTGGTGCTGCTGCTGTCGATCCTGTTTTGGGGATGGGTCTGGGGCATTCCGGGGGCGGTGCTCGGCGTGCCGATGACGGTGACGCTGGTGGTGGTCGGCTCGCATATCCCCGCGCTTCGACCGATGGCCCTGCTGTTCAGCCGCACGCCGGGCGAAGAACCCGGCGAAGTCGCCGAGTAGGATGGGCGTCGCCCACCGGATAGCCGGAACGTGGAATACAAACTGAGCGGGATTGGAGGATGCTGCCATGGGGGCAAAACGATTCTTCGGCATGTTCAAACAGGCCGTCAATGATTTCATCGCCGATGAGGCCATGACGCTGGGAGCGGCACTGGCCTTCTACGCCATGCTCTCGCTGGCCCCGCTGCTGATCCTGGTCTTCTCCGTCGTGGGGCTGGCCGGCGAGGGCTTCCGCGAGGATCTGACCGCCAACATCAAGGCCCAGGTCGATCCCAAAGCCGAAGGGGCGGTCGACCTGGTCGTCAGCAACGCCTCGCAGCAGCAGCGAACCGGCATCATCTCGACCATCATCAGCCTGGGCTTGCTGGTGCTCTCAGCCACCGCCGTCTTCGCCCAGCTTCAGACCTCGCTGAACAAGATCTGGGACGTGGAGGCCCGATCCGGCCAGGGCGTATGGGGATGGATTCACAAACGGCTGTTGTCGCTGGCCATGGTCGCGGGCATCGGCGTGCTGGCCCTGGCCTCGGTGCTGGTCAGCTCGTGGATCGGCCGGGCCACGATGGGCGGCTGGGCGTTCTGGAAGGTCCTGGATACCGCCGTGTCGGTGGGCGTGTTCGTAGCCGTCTTCGGACTGATCTACAAATTCCTGCCGGATGTGAGAATCGGATGGCAGGAAGTCTGGGTCGGCGCCCTGATCACCGCCGTGCTGTTCGTACTGGGCAAGTATGCCCTGAGCCAGTACTTCGCCTACAGCAGCGTGGGCTCGGTCTACGGGGCCGCCGGATCGCTGGTGGCCCTGCTGCTGTGGATCTACTACTCAACCCTGATCTTCTTCTTCGGCGCCGAACTCACGCAGGTCTACGCCGACCGCTACGGCAGGCTCATCGAGCCGGACGAACACGGCCAGTGGGCTCCGGACGCCAAATGGAAGCAGCGAAACCAGGAGCGGGAAGAGGCTCCGGAAGACCAGATCAAGCACGTGCAGGGCGGGGAGAAGACGTAACGGGGCGGTCACGGGCCGTACGGATCGGCCGGGAGGTCGGTGATGTTCTTCAACACCTGGTACGACGTGTGGCGGGTGATGGTCGTCGGGGTGCTGGTCTATGTGGCCCTGGTGACGCTGCTGCGAATCTCGGGCAAGCGGACGCTGGCCAAGATGAACGCCTTTGATCTGGTGGTGACGGTGGCCCTGGGTTCGACGCTGGCCTCCGCCCTCCTCTCCAAACAGGTGAGCGTGGCTGAGGGCGTGACGGGGCTTGCCGTCCTGATCGTGCTGCAGTACGCGATCGCGTGGCTCTCCGTGCGGGTGGGGTGGTTCCGCCGGGCGGTGCGATCCGAACCGGCCCTGCTGCTGTACCGGGGAGAGTTCCTGTCGGCGGTCATGAAACGCCAACGGGTCAGCGAGCAGGAGGTCCGCCAGGCCATCCGCACGAACGGCGCGGCCAAGATCGAGGACGTCGAGGCGGTCGTGCTGGAGACCGACGGCACCTTCAGCGTGCTCAGTTCGATCGGCGCGGAAAATCCGACCGCCCTGGCCGACGTGGCGGGCCGCCACGAAGGTCTGAAAAGGCCACTCGCGCAGCCACGGAACTGACTCTGCCGGCGGCGGTATTCGTCGTCCTGCACATCAGCCCGGACTTTGAAAGCCGTCTGCACAAGGTTCTCTCCGCGGCTGGTCCGCTGCCCGCTGTGCAGGTTACCGACCGTGCGATCTTCAGGCCCGGCGTCATCTACGTGCCGCCCTCGAACCACCACCTGCTGGTCAACCGCACCGAAGTGGCCGCGGTTTTCGGACCACGCGAGAACCGCTCGCGGCCTTCCATCGATACCCTCTTTCGGTCCGCCGCGGCCTACAACGGTACCCGTGTCATCGCGATCCTGCTGACCGGCTACCTGAACGACGGGGTCAACGGCCTGGCGGCGGTCAAGCAGTGCGGCGGCGTCGCCATGGTACAGAGTCCGCAGGAGGCCGACGCGCCCGATCTGCCCGAAAACGCCATCCGGCAGGTCGACGTCGATCAGGTCCTGACGCTCGAACAAGTCGCAGCCGAAATCCGTCGGATCGCGGGAGCCCCCGTCGATCAACCCGTTGTCAACGTCCCGGAGGAGATCATGGAAGAAGTCAAATTCTCCGAACACCAAGTGCCCGATCTGGACCGAATGGATGCCCTCGGCGACCGCACGCCCTACACGTGTCCCGAATGCGGAGGCACGCTCTGGAACGTCAAGGGCCGCGACCCAGCCGGCCACTACGTCTGCCACACCGGACACTCCTTCACCATCGAGTCTTTTTTGAGTGGTCAGGCCGAGGTGATCGAAAACTCGCTGTGGGCCGCCGTCCGCTACCTCCAGGAACGGGCCAACGTACTCAAGAAGCTCTCCACCGACGCCCGAACGCGGGGCAAAGAGAGCACAACGGCGGACTTTGAACAAAGAATGGATGAGATGAAAAAGCACGCACTGATCATCCGCCGGTTCATCATGTCCGGCATCTTCTCCGCCGCCGATACGCCCAAGCCGGCCGCGACCGGATGACCAGCGCCCGTCAGCCGCCGGACCGGCAATCGGCGCGCCGGTCATGAGCTTGCGCTTTTCATCGCGGAGTTGAGCTCCACGATCAGCGAATTGTCGAGGCAGTGCCGCATCTGCGGAATGATGCAGGGCATGCCGCACGTAAGCGTCGGGTCGCGATACCAGTTGGTTTCGCGGACGTCGAGGTTCAAATCGGCGCAAACTACGCCGTCGCTGTGAGTTTCGGCGAGGATCGCTCCGGACGACTCGATGATCATGCTGGGCGGGTTGATGGAGGCGGAGACGAAATGGATGCCGTTGTCCAGGGCCCGCGTCCGCCAGGTGATCGGCTTGCCGCCCGCGACGGGCAGAAAGAGGATTTCAGCCCCTTGATGGGCGTAGTATCGGGCGACTTCGGGAAACCATTCGTCGTAGCAGATGTGCACGGCGATGCGGCCGAAGTCGAGGTCGAAGAGGGGGTAGTCTTCGCCGCAGGAGAATCCGCTGACGAGTTCGCCGAAGGTCAGGTGCGTTTTGTCGTACTGGCCGATGAACTGGCCCTGGCGGTCAAAGAGGACGGCGGTGTTGAAGACGTATCGGCCGCGGCCTTCGATCAGGCCGCACAGGACGTGCATGCGGTACTTGCGGGCCGCTTCGGCCAGGACGCGGCAGGTGGGGCCGTTTGGGACCGGTTCGGCGGCGTCGGTCCACGTGCCGTATTGGGCTTCCGGCACGCCGACCACCGGGCAGAACTCGGGTAGCACGACGATATCCGGACGAAGCACGCCCGCCTGGTCGAGCTTTTCAGTAATGCGGCGGCGGTGCGACTCGAGGGTCAGCGTGTCGCGCGGCGGGCCGAATCGGATCGTGGCGACCCGGGCGCAGCGGTGTTTCGGCGGGTCGATGGCGACCAGGCGGGGATCCGACCATTCGATGCTGCCGCGATCCGAGGCGCGAAAGAACAGCTCGAACCGCCGCTCGAGGTCGTGCTCGCCGAGGCGAAACCGCTGGCTCATCCGCACCGGTTCGGCAGACCACGGCTGTTGCGGCAGCAGAAAATGTCCAGCCGCTTGGGCGAAGACGGAAAGGTTTGGGTTCTCGATCTGCTCGACGCGAGCCAGGACGGATGCCTCGTACCACCGCCCGGATTCCAGTTCGAGGTCCGCCCGCCACCAGCCGAACGCCCGCCGGTCTCCGTTTCCGGAAAGCACCAGCCGCGCCGGCCCGTCGCCGTCGCGCCGCTGTTCGTGTCGCGGGGCCAACTCCGGCCGCGGCGCACCAAACGTCCACGCATCCGAACTCATGTCGGCCACCCGATTCGCCGTCGAAGCATCGCTCATGGTCCACGGTCTCCTTGGGGCTGCTCTTGCAGACCATTAGGACGCGCGGCGGGAATGATGTCAAGATGGGCGCCGGCGAAGACCGCCATCTTACTGGAGCGTGTGTTTCCACCAGACCCAGAAGCCGTCACCGGCGTTGAAGTGGGGCTCCAGGCCCTCATTGTGATGCTCGACCCGGCCGTCCACGCACAGGACGCTGCAGCCGATCCGGCCGTTGAGCCAGTGGTTGGTCTGGTGCGGCCAGGTGCGGCACTGGTCGGTCATCACGACCGACCAGCCTTCCGACTGGTCCACCCGCCACGGCGATCGGTAGCCGTTGAGGAACCAGGTGTCGAGCCACCACGGGTAGCCGGCCAGGTAGGTATAGCCGATGATCGAGTAGGGGCCGCCGGGCTGCGTTTCCCAATACGTCCAATAGGCCCGGCTCTCGGGTTTGAGCGGGCAGTAGAAGAGCTCCTGCGTCGCCTTGTACTGGTCCATCACGATCTGGTTGAATTGCGGGAACCGCACGACCTCCGGGCTCTTCCAGTCGCCGCCTTCGCGGTAGAAGTAGAGGTACCAGCCGTTGTTGTCGTCGGTGTACATCTGGTGGATCAGGCCCCACTGGCGCAGTTGGCTCTGGCAGCCGGCGACTCTGGCCTGATCGCGTGCGGCCTGCAGGGCCGGGAGCAGGATGGCCACCAGCACGGCGATGATCGCGATGACCACGAGGAGTTCGATGAGGGTGAATGCGCGGGCGTTATGCGGTCTCACGGTTTGTTCTCCACGAAGGTTGGATACGCGCCGCTTTCGGTCCATTCGGCGTTGTGTCTCGGACCGACCGTCATCCGCGGCGTCGGTTCCGACAGCATGCTTCGGGCGTTTGCTCATGCGGAATGCTCTCCTGCCGGTCGAACCGACTCGCGTATCACCAGCTCCGAAGGGATCGTTACGTGTTCGGGCGGGCGGTTCACGTCGCCCAGCCGCTTGCGCATCAACTCGATCACCGCCCGGGCCGCCCGCGTATACGGGCAGGCGACCGTGGTCAGCGGCGGCACCAGGTGGCGGGCGAACGACACGTCGTCCAGGCCGGCCAGCGAGACGTCGCGCGGCACGTGGATCCCAGCCCGCCAGAGCCACTCCATCACGTGGCGGGCCATCCAGTCGTTGCCCGCGAAGATCGCGGTGACCGGATCGTCTCGTCGCACCAGTTCGATCACCCGCCGGCCGATCGCCTCGTCCGGCTCGCGGCCGTAGGGAATCTCGACCAGCCGCGAGGGGTCAACCGCCACACCGGACTCGGCCAGGGCGTCGCGATAGGCCTGCCACCGGCCGCCGGTGATCCGTTGCGGGTCGCCGGCCAGACACTCGGCGACGTGCGAACTGACGTAGGCGATCCGCCTATGGCCAAGTTGCAGCAGGTATTGCATCAACTGCCGCAGTCCGGCCTCCAGGTCGATGTCCACCCGGTCAATGGGAAAGGGATGGCGTTCGAAGCTCGGAAACATGGCCACCGGGGCGGCGAACTCGCGGGCCAGCGGGGCCAGGCGGTCGCCGGCGCCCTCGCCGCTGTGCAGGAAGACGCAGATCGCGTCGAGGTTGACCCCGTCGAAGGTCCGGATCAACTCGCCCCCGCCGGCGTGGGCGTCGACGGTGGTCTCGACGCAGGTGAAGCGGATTCCGCGTCGCCGGCAGACGTCGACGAAGGCGGAGACGATTTCGGTCTCAGCGGCTTGGTCTTCCGGCTGATCGGCCCGTTCGAAGATCAATCCCAGGTGTCCCAGCTCGCGGCGTTCCTCCCGCCGGCCGGACTGGAGGCTCACGAAGCTGCCCCGCCCGTGCTCCTTGCGGATGATCCCGCGTTTTTCGAGGGTGGCCAGCGACTGGCGCACGGTGTTGACGCTGACCTGGTATCGGGCCACGAGTTCGGCCTGGCTGGGCAATTTGGCGCCCAGCGGCAGCCGGCCGCTGTGGATCTCGTCGAGGATCAGGTCCGTGAGCTTGCGGTGCAGGGCCGGTCTGGTGCGTATCCGTGTTTCCGAACGGCTTGGCATGCGATGATCCTGTTAATCAGGGATGCCTCAACTTATACCAATGAGTTTGGGTTGTGTCAATGGTTCGCTTGGCGGGGCCATGTCACTTCGCTGGATGTTGCGGTAATGGGTGATAGGTACGACAAATGGCATCAGCCGGTCGGCCTGATCCTCGTTCCGGAGGGATAAGCGCCGTAAGTACAGGGTAACGAATGTGTTATATCTGGACAGGATTGGCGGCACTGGAGTTGACAGGCTATTGACAGTTACGGTGATACCCGGTATACTAAAGCCAATTGTCCCATTGATGGTACATTTGGACGCCGATGGTGATGAAGAAGGTGCTCGAAAACCTGGAGCCCGGTGGTCCGCCGTCGGAGTCGCCACGGTATCTGGCCCTCAAGGCCGATCTGCGGGATCAGATTCTGCGGGGGCGGATCGCCCAGGGGTCGCAGATTCCGCCGGAACATGAGTTGTGTCGGCGTTACGGGATTTCACGGAACACGGTTCAGCGGGCGGTGCGGGACTTGGTTCGCGAGGGTTTGGTCACGCGCCATCGCGGGCGCGGGAGTTTCGTGCGGTTTCGCCGCAGCGATCATCAGCAGACGCTGGTGGGCGTGCTGTGGCCACGGCACAGCGGGCGTCCGGGGGCGTACGAGGAAGTCTTGCACGGGGTCGAACGGGCGGCAGAGGAGGCTGGGTTCCATCTGACCACCGCGGACACCCGGAACGATCCGGTCCGCAGCATCGAGTTGGCGAAGCACTTCAATGAGAGCAAGACAGTTGGGGCGCTGTTTATTCCGACGCAGGGGCTGGATTGCGATCAGGTCAATCGCGAGGTGATCCGGACGCTGCGCGACGCTGGGCAACAGGTGGTCCTGATCGACACGGACCTCGACGGCGGTGAATCGTTGAGCAGCGTGGTGAGTCGCAACTTCGAGGGCAGCTATGCGGTGACGCGGCACCTGATCGGTCTGGGCTATCGGCGGATCGCCCACCTGCGCGGTCCGCACAACTCGACCACCGAGGAGCGGCTGGCGGGTTTTGCCGCGGCGGTCCGCGAAGCGGGGTTGGCGATTCGCCCGGAGTACACGTTGATGGTGGCGGCCCGCGACGTCGACGAGCAGGGCGTCCAGGAGGTCGACGTCTTTAAGGCGATGGCTGAGCCGCCTGAGGCGGTGGTGTGCATTCACGACCTGATCGCGTTGAACGTGCTTCGCCGATGCGCGGAGCGCGGCATTCGGGTGCCGGAGGACCTGGCGGTCGTCGGGTTCGACGATCTTCACCAGGCGCGGGTGTGCAGCCCGCCGTTGACCACGGTCCGCCAGCAGCTTTTTACGATGGGCAAACGGGCGATGGAAATTCTGGTCCAGCGGATACGCGGCGAGACGCCCGGGCCGGTCAAGGAACGGCTGGCCTGCGAACTGGTGGTCCGCCGGTCGTGCGGTGCGTATATCAATCAACAGGTGCAGACATGAGACGAGACGCTTGTGGAAAGACGGCCTTTACGCTGATTGAGCTTCTGGTGGTGGTGGCGATCATCGCGGTGCTGGTTTCACTGCTGCTGCCGGCTTTGAACGGTGCGCGTGCGCAGGCGCGGCTGGTGGCGGAGCAGAGCGGTCTGCGTCAGTGGGGCGTGGCCCACGTGCTGCACGCCAACGAGAATGACGACTGGTTCGCGCCGACTCCTCGCGGTGATCCGGGGAGTCCGGAACTCGTACACACCGGCGGATTTGTCAGCTACTTCCTCAATCACTTCCGGATTGACCCGGCGGCCTTCTACTGTCCGCTCAAGCCGGCCAAGCTCGAGAACATGGTGCTTTGGGACTACTATACGCTGATCGGCTACAACTACTTCGGTCGGTATGAGGACTATCCAACGTATTTCCATCACGATTACAAGTCTCCGGTCCGGGTTTCGACGTCGGAGCCGTGGTGGGTCTTGATGAGCGACGAATGTCGCGGGTGGGCCAGTCAGACCAACCATTTCTTCGGCGACACGATCGGAACCAACGTGCTCTGCGTGGACGGGCACGTGGTCTATCAGGAATTCTGCTTCGGGTCGACGTACATCCATTTCGACGCTGGCAACGCCTACTGGCAGTTGTGGGACGACACGCGACGGTGATTTGCAGGAAGGATGACGCCATGTTTTCAAACGGGAGTCTGTGTATGCGCCAAGTTTTGGGTCTTGCGATGCTGATGTCGATCGTTGCCGCGGCCTCGGCGGTGGCCGATGAGCCGGCCGAGCGGCTCGACCATCTTCAGCGGGCACTGGCTGCGCATCAGCGGATGTATGACTACGCCGTTGCTCGCGGTCTGACTCCGTCGGCGGCGCGGCAGGCGGCGTGGGAGGCGTTCGGGCCGGCGGTGGAGGCGGCTGCGAAGGATCCGGCCCAGCTTGACGCAGCCGAGGCGGCGCTGCGGGCGGTCGAGGCGACGCTGCCCGATGAGAGCCGGCGTCTGCTTTTCCTGAATCGCATCGCCGAGTGGACGGCGGCGGCGCCTCTGCTCCGCAATCATGCCAAGGAGGCGAAGTTCGTCGATCAGCAGGCCCAGCTCGCCCGTCAGGTCAGCGATCCGCGGACGGAGCTGACAGGCATCGAGGAGGAAGCCGACCAGCTATGGGGCGAAGCGGCCGTGTTCGACCTGCCGTATCAGCCGGGCCTGGGCGTCAACGGTTTCGGCCGGTTCGGCTGGCGAAACTCCAACGGCACGCTCTGCGACAACGTGGCGTTCGAGAGCATCAAGACCACGACGCAGGAACAGCAACTCGGGCGGATTGCGGCGGGCGATCTGGAGATGAGCAGCGCCGGAGCGGTGCTCAGTTTCGCCGAGACCGCGATCCATCTGGCCTTTGCACCGGCGCTGATCGGCAACGTCGCCGATCGCGGCCGAGGGCCCAACTGGATCGGCGCGCAGGTGGGCAACGTCCACATGACCCTGCAGCGGCCGTCCACACGGTTCGACGCGCCGGAGGCGGATTTCGCATTTCGGCTTGAAGGGACGGCGCTCGACCGTTCGTTCATCGGATTCGTCAGCTC
>JAAYCJ010000365.1 GCA_012729815.1 Phycisphaerae bacterium
CGTACTGAAGAGGCATCGACTGGACGCCGCTGTGGACGATGGTCCGCTCGGCAAACGGCGCGTTGAGGTAGCCGACCGTCGAGCCGGTCTCGTTGACCCAGCCGTCGAGCCAGGTGTCGAAGATCGTCGTGCCGGCCTCGAGGTCGTCGTTGTAGTCCTCGAACCCGTCAACCATCACGTATTCCAGCGTCGAGAAGCTCCAGACCTCACCGACCCAGGTCTCCTCTCCGATCTCGTCCACTCTCCAGTAGTACGTCGCGCCCAGATCCAACTCGCCCGGCGTGGAGCTGGACTGATCGACCGTATCGACCAACAGCAACTCCTCCGGGCGGGTGCCAAAGTAGACCTCGTGCGAGGTGGCCTCGCGACCAGCACGCCAGCTCAAGACCGTGTCCGGATCGATACTCGTTGCGGCATCGGCCGGCTGCGGCTCGCGGGCCTGCACGGGGACGTAGAAGAAGCGGACCTCACTCAGGCCATACTGAGCGAGCATCCCCCAGTTGCTGTTGACGGTCAGCCGGACGGACCTGGCTGCCACGCCCTGGAGGTCCACGACGCTGTTATGGGCGTAGCCGGCCTGTGCGCTGGCCCGGGCCAACTCGGCGTCACCGAGCGCGGTCCAGTCGGCTCCATCGGCGGAGTATTCGATCGTCACGTTCTTGAGCCCGAACCCGAGCACCGGCTCGAATTGGACGTTGTAGTTCCAGACCCACATCTCGTAGAGCTTGTAGACCTTGTCGAACTCGTACTGGATGTAGACGGGATCGTCCCCGGCAGGCAGGCCCAGCCACATGTCCGAGGCGTCGGTGGAATGCCCATCCGCAGCATCAAGGCCGGAACCGTCGATGGTCCTTTCAGGGCCCACGCCTGCGTTGGAAACCGCGTTGCTCGTCGCGATGATGCCGGTGATCGGATAGGCGAACGGTTCGGTCGTGAAGCTCCAGACTTCGCCCTTGAAGATAGTACTATCCGGCGGGGCGTTGACCTCGTCGATTCGCCAGTAGTAGGTCGTTCCGAATTCGAGAAGACCATCCGGATCGTAGCTGGCATCGCTCTGGCCCTGACTGACCAGGACGCCCAGCGGGTTGGCCCGGCTGGCGGTGTTGACATCATCGAAGACGGTCCCGAGGTAGACGTCGTGGGTCACCGCCGTCTCGCCCGGCGTCCATTGCAGCACGATCTCGCGCACCACATCCGTCGCGGCATCGGCCGGCACGGGGTTGGTCGCCGTCTCGCTCGTCGGCGCCGGCAAGACCGCAGCGCCAAGCATGTTCCCCGAATGGCCTTCGGTGCAGCCGCCGATCGTGACGACACCCGCCTTGACTTCGAGGGCAAAGATGGAGAAGTACTGGTTTATGCTCCCGTCGGCGCTCTCGTCGATGCCGATGTCTTCGCCTATGTCGACGAAACCCATGTCGGTCAGCCAGGGCATGCCGGTAATGATCGGATCGACACCCAGGCCACCGGCGGCGCCGCCCATGCGGTTGTCCACGAACACGTAGACGATAGCGCTCTTTGCCAACGTGATGTCCACCTCGTAGGCAGACATGTTCTTATTGTCGTTGGCCAGCATGATGTACTCGGCGCCGATGATGAACTCCGGCACGTCGGCATAGATGTGGGTCCGGTCCACAAAGGTCAGCGCGCCCTCGTCCAGCGGATTCGGCGCGATCTGCGGGTCCTCGGTGGCGTCGGCGTCGGTGTTCCGGTGCGCCACAGCCGTGATCAACTGGGCCTGGGCAGCCGGAGCGGTCACCGACAGGGCGGCCAACAACAGAATCAGAACCATCAGTCTCTTGAACATGACAATCCTCCTTCAGAATCGATCACTGGAACTGCACAGGCGTCGAGTGCCGACGCGCTACAGATATGTCGTGCGGGCATGCCTCCCGAACGCAGCAGGAATCGTGCCGTGAATGCTCCCCCTGCACCATGTATCGGCCGCTACACATCGACCCAGGTCCTCCGTCCCGTCTATGTTGAACTCGGGGGTCCACAATCCACTGGACCGACCCTGAACCTCCCGCAACCGCCGACTCTCTTATATCACATCCTGGCCTGTCATGCAACGGAATCTGTCCGGACTTGGCCCGCGTTCGGGGTACTATGGCTCTCTCGTCGGGGCGGTGAC
>JAAYCJ010000366.1 GCA_012729815.1 Phycisphaerae bacterium
AACGAGTCTCCACACGTTGAAACAACGTCCAGCATCACGCGTGGAACTCTATATAATACCCTTATCAGCCTGGCGCAAGTCATATCAGTGCAAAAGGTTATACAAACTTATTGGAAACGGCACTAGAAGAGTTCATTTTCCCCAAGGGAGGAATCATGGTAAGAAAGAGCGTACTGGGCCTTTGGATGGCGGGGCTGGCGGCGGGTGCCGTCGCCGGATGCTCAGCCGGAATCTGCAAACCGATTGGGAGCACCACCACGATGAGCGCGGAGAAACCATCAACGTACCAGGCGGTGCCGCTGATTCCGCGGCAGGTCCTCTTCGGTAATCCCGAGCGGGTCAGCCCGCGCCTGTCGCCCGACGGGCGGTACCTGGCGTACCTGGCTCCGGACGATCGCGACGTGCTTCAGGTCTGGCTGCGCACGAGAGGCCAGGAGGACGACCGCGTGCTGACCCACGATCAGAAGCGCGGCATCCGCATGTTCTTCTGGACGTACGACGGCCGGCAGCTCATCTACATGCAGGACGCCGACGGCGATGAGAACTGGCGGCTCTACGCGGTCAACGTCGAGACCAACGAGGTCCGCGACCTGACCCCGTTCGACAACGTCCAGGCCCGCGTGGTCGAGTTGGACCCGGCGTTTCCGGACCAGATGCTGGTGGGCTTGAACCGCCGCGATCCGCGGGTCCACGACGTGTACCGGATGAACCTCGAAAGCGGCGAACTGGAGCTGGAGGCTGAGAATCCGGGCAACATCGTGAGCTGGCAGGCCGACGCGCAGTTCCACATCCGCGCCGCCACCGCCGCCCGTCCCGACGGCGGATGGGACCTGATGTTTCGCCCGTCGGTCGACGCCCCGTGGCAGACCATCCGGCAGTGGAGCCCGCAGGAGCAAGGCGGGCCGGTGATGTTCTCGCCGGACGGCCAGACGCTGTACGTGATGGGCAACGACAACGCCAACGCGATCCGCCTGGTCGCCCTCGATCCGGCCACCGGCCGCCAGAGCGTGGTCGTCGAGGACCCGCGGTACGACCTGACCGCCCTGTTCGTCCATCCGCTGGAGCGCACGATCCAAGCCGCCGGGTTCACCCGGGCCAAGCTCGAGTGGCAGGTGCTCGATCCGGAGGTCCGCGATGACTTCGACGCCATCCGCAAAATCCGCGACGGCCAGTTCCAGATCGTCAGCCGCTCGCTTGACGACCAGTTCTGGATCGTCGCCTTCGAGGAGGACGACGGGCCGGTCTACTACTACCTCTACCATCGGCCCGACCGCTCGCACGAGCTGATGTTCACCAACCGGCCGGACCTGGAGAACTGGCAACTGGCGGGGATGAAGCCGATCCAGTACCAGGCCCGCGACGGTCTGACCATCCACGGCTATCTGACGGTGCCGCCGAAGGCGGAGCCGAAGAACCTGCCGGCAGTGCTTGACGTGCACGGCGGACCGTGGGCCCGCGACACCTGGGGCTATAACCCGATGGCCCAGTGGCTGGCGAATCGCGGCTACGCCGTGCTGCAGGTCAACTTCCGCGGCTCGAGCGGCTACGGCAAGGAGTTTCTCAACGCGGGCAACCGTGAGTGGGGGGCGAAGATGCAGGACGATCTGACCGACGCCGCGAGGTGGCTCGTCGATCAGGGCATCGCCGATTCGAACCGCATCGGCATCATGGGCGGCTCGTACGGCGGCTACGCCACGCTGGCGGCTTTGACCTTCACACCGGACGTCTTTGCCTGCGGCGTCGATATCGTCGGGCCCAGCAACCTGATCACGTTGATCCAGACCATTCCGCCGTACTGGGAGCCGCTGAAGGCGACGTTCAAGGTCCGCGTGGGCGACCTGGAGACCGAGGAGGAATTTCTCAAGTCGCGTTCGCCGCTGTTCTTCGTCGATCGCATCCGCTCGCCGCTGCTGATCGCCCAGGGCGCCAACGACCCGCGGGTCAAGCAGCCTGAGAGCGAGCAGATCGTCGAGGCCATGCGCCAAGCCGGCAAACCGGTCACCTACGCCCTCTACACCGATGAGGGCCACGGCCTGGCCCGGCCGGAGAACCGCCTCCACTTCTACGCCGTCGCCGAGCAGTTCCTCGCCCAGTACCTCGGCGGGCGCTACGAGGAGGGCGGCGAAATCGAAGGCCACTCCGGCAAGGTCGAGCGGTACTAACGGACGGTTGATTTCGCCGATCAGTGCGGCTATCTTCGGATCGTGCAACCGAACCGATCCTCAAGGGAGACAACCATGTCCGCAAAGGGACTCTTGGCCGTCGTCATCGCTACGGTTACGTTAACCCTCGCCGGCTGTTCGCGCGACGAGCCCGTCGCCAAGGGTGACGGCGGCGGGACGACCACCATCGCGGTCATCCCCAAGGGCACCGCCCACGTCTTCTGGCAATCCGTCCACGCGGGGGCCCGCACCGCCGCCCGCGAACTGGGGGTCTCGGTGGCCTGGCAGGGCCCGCAGACCGAGACCATGAAGGACCAGCAGGTCTCGATCGTCCAGGACTTCATCGCCCGCAAGGTGGATGGGATCGTCCTGGCCCCGCAGGACGAGAACGCCCTGGTTCCCGTGGCGGAGGAGGTCGGCCGGGCCGGCATTCCGCTGGTCATCTTCGACTCCGCGATCGCCAGCGAGCAGTACGTCAGTTTCGTCGCCACCGACAACTACCGCGGCGGGGTCGAGGCCGCCCGGCGGATGGCCAAGCTGCTGAACAACAAGGGCACGGTGATCGTGATCAAGGTCGATCCCGGCAGCGCTTCGACCAACGCCCGTGAGAAGGGGTTCGAGGAGACTCTGGCCAAGGAGTTTCCCGAGATCACGATCGTCGGCTCGCAGTACGGCTACAGCGACCGGATGAAGTCTCGCGCCGCGGCGGAGGATCTGTTGGCCAAGCACCCGGACGTCAGCGGCGTGTTCGGGCCCAACGAGTCATCCACCTTCGGCGCGCTGCTGGCCCTCCAGGCCCGGAACCTGGCGGGCAAGAAGGCCTTCGTCGGCTTCGACTC
>JAAYCJ010000367.1 GCA_012729815.1 Phycisphaerae bacterium
CTGAGCTATCGGAAGATGCCTTGTCCATAAGGACGAATTCCCTCGAGGACGAAATCGAGCGCCTTGAAGAGAAGAAGGAGGAGGAGGCCGAGAAGAAGCGAGAAGAGCGGGAGCGTCGTCAGAGAGAAAAGCGAACCAACAATCAGGAGAACCGGGAGCGTCGCCGCTGAGAGTTCGCCTGGCGGGTTCGAGATCGGTACCGCTTGATCCGACAAAGCTATGAGTCACTGCCGATCCGCAGGCTGCGAATACCCACAATCGCGAGACTCAGGCAGGCCGGTTTTCTCCAGCCGCCATTGCCCAGCCGATGGTGTGCGGGGCGGCCCTGGTGGACCGCCCCGCGCCTCGTCACGGTAAGAAAGGAAGAAGCCCTGTCGCTTCGTTGCCGACCTCAGCGCCGCCGCAGCAGCCCCAGGGCGCCCAGGCCCAGCAGGCCCAGCGTCGCCGGCTCGGGCACGCCGACATCCGTCAGGATGGAATCGGCGCCCACCGTGCCGATGGTGCTGTATCCAGTGCTGGTGATGTGGAGCAACGTCCCGTTTTCCAGGGCGAATGCCGTTCCGTCGCCGCCGCCGACGAGTCTTGAACCGGCGGCCAAACCGCAGATGTTGGCGTATCCGGTGGCGGTGATGTGATACAGAACACCGTTATCCACGGCGTATCCCGTCCCATCCCCAGCCCCGACGAAGGTCGAACCGGGAGAAAACGTGCCGACGTTCGTATATCCGCTGCTGGTGACATGGTACATCGTCGAGCCTTCGAGGGCGAACATCGACCCGTTCCCGGCTCCGACGAACGGCGTACCGGTCCCAAAACCGCAGACGTCGGTGTATCCGCCGGCGGTGACGTGATACAGTTGCCCGGTTGTGCCGTCCCAGGCGAACGCGGTTCCGTTTCCGGCGTTGACCAGTGTCAAACCGGCGGCAAAGTCATCGATAGCGCTGTAGCCGGTGCTCGTAATATGGTAGAGCATCGAACCATCCTGGGCGTATCCCGTTCCATCCCCGGCGCCGACGAATGGCGAACCGGAGGTAAAGTTGCCGACGTTCGTATATCCGCTGCTGGTGACATGGTACATCGTCGAGCCTTCGAGGGCGAATATCGCTCCGTTGCCGGCGCCGACGAACGGCGTGCCGGGCGCAAAGCCGCCGACGTCGCTGTAGCCGGTGCTGGAAAGATGCAACATTCGTCCGTTTTCCAGGGCGAATCCCGTTCCGTCTCCGGCGCCGACGATCGGAGTGCCGTAGGCTATGCCGCAGACCTTGCTATACCCTCCGGCGGTCACGTAGTTCAGATCTCCGCTTTCGGGGTCATGGGCCAACGCGTTGGCGTAGGCGTTGCCCGCGAGCAGTGAAAACACCGCCAGAAACGCCACCAGAGCCCCAATCAGCACTTTCCCGTCGTACCTCATCCTCATCTCACTTCTCCTTCATAAAAAGACTTCATGTCAAGCCACACAACTGCCAAAGTGAAGAGACCTTGATGCCGGAGTCTTATCCTCTTTGCCATCGCCCGCCGCGCCGCTGGGCGATGAAGATGCGTCCCTGTATTTCCCGCGTCGGCGGAACGTCGCTGTCTCGCCGGAGTTTCAGCAGATCGACGGCCCGTTCCGCGATATCGCGAAACTTCAGGCAGACCGCCGCCGCGTCGGATTCGCCGGTGCAGTTGGTCTGCAGCATTTCCCAATATGTCAGCGCGACGACGGCCCGCGGATCGAACGTTCCGGGACAGTATTTCGCGAGGGTATCGCGCACCTGCAACTCCGATCCGCTGTTGTGCAGCAGCGCCGTCGGCGCGTCTGCGGAAGCGCGCCAACGGTCGATCTGGGC